>CAIOSF010000062.1 GCA_903860855.1 uncultured Alphaproteobacteria bacterium
AACCATTATCAATTCTCTTGATTAGCTTTGAGTACATCTCCGGCTAGATAAAGAGAACCACAGATCAAAATACGAATTCCTATTTCAGACAGCTGGTCAGACCGATCAGCGTAAGCTCTACCTCTATGATGATGAAGGCATTCAAGCACAGCTTCATGCAGAGAAGTACACACCCTGGAATCAAATCCCATCTTCAAAGCAACTTCATGTATTACCTCAGCTCTCTCTGCAAGCGGTTCATTCTGCACCGTCACACAACAAATTATTTCAGTGATCTCTTGAAAATAGCGTAAATAAGCGACTATATCCCTATTTTTCGTCCTGCCATGAATCAAATATAGAGGCTTTTTTGGCTCCATATTGCTGATGCTTGCAGCTAACATTTCGGCACCCCCGACATTATGCGCGCCATCTAGCCAGAGCTCCGTCTCGAGGGGTAGCATCTGATATAAAACACCGCAATCAAGACGCTGCAAGCGCCCCGGCCAAGATGTATGTGATATACCATAAGCCAGATGATCAGGGATTATTTTAGGAAAAATATTAGCACGAGCAATGTATAGAGCGGCGAAGACAGAGGTTGACGCATTTACGAATTGGTGAATACCAGGAAGAGATGGATTTGGTAGTCCTAAGGTATAGTTGATTGGCAATCCATGATTGCCTTGATCATCTTGAGAATTGATCCTGCTTTGCGTAGACTTTAACCACTCATCCCCTAACATAGTAATGAACTTAGAATCATTGATAATTAAATCAAAAGTCTCACCATCATTGCAAGCCACATGCCAATCCACACCATAACAAAACGATGAGGCATTCTTATTATGGCAATGCTGCAACAGCACATTCAATACTTCTTGCTGTTGCCAACTAATTATACATGGTTGATTCTTTTTGATGATCCCCGCTTTTTCTCCCGCTATTTGAGTCAGAGTATCACCAAGATATTCTGTATGATCATGGGAGATTGACGTGATGATGGTAAGGGCTGGATTATCTATTACATTTGTCGCATCCAGCCTCCCCCCCATTCCAACTTCTAGAAGCACAACATCTGCCTTTATACTAGCAAAGGCTAAAAATGCCACAGCTGTTGTTCCCTCAAAAAAGGTAAGCTGTTCATCACACGATGCTAAACGACATTTCTCAGAATAATAGTATAGATCCTCATCGCTTATTTCTTGCCCAGCTAAACAAATTCGCTCATTAAATCGTACTAAATGAGGGGATATATAAGAGTGAACCAGGTATCCAGCCGCTCTAAGTATCGCCTTGAGGTAGGCTAGGGTCGACCCCTTGCCGTTTGTACCGGCAATATGTATCACTGGAGGTAAATTGAGGTGAGGATCGCCCAGTCGTGCCAGCAATAACCTAATCCTACTCAAACTAAGATCTATTTCTTTGCGACCATACGGTATGGGCCAGTGAGGCATCTTTACCATTTATACTAGTTCCCATTTCTTTTTAACATCGCTCCTTTGGTCGATTTTCTTGTGGTTTAACCAGGCGACACCTAGCCAACCCAATGGCAGCACACCGCTACTACCATTATTAATAACCCGAAGTATATACTATATCGATAGACAAAAAACCAGCGCTAAGTCAACGCATAGCTATGGACTATTAATGGGTGACTAATAGTCATGCCTTCTGCGATCAAGCTTACGCCTTCTCCTCAAAGACTCAGCTTGCTTTCGAACCTTTGCTTCTGAAGGTTTTTCAAACGCTCTATTCATTCTCATAGAACGAAACACACCCTCTAGCTGCATTTTTTTCTTTAAGGTTTTTAAAGCATAATCTACATTATTAAAACGAACCAATACCTGGACCAAGATTACTATCTCCTTATTGTTATTTGCACAAAATACACTGCCATTATAACCGGTATGGCGAAAATGACAATATCCATATGGATCTATTTGACAACCTTCCTTTAACCATGGATTGCTTTGCTGCTTCAGGCCATTACCAAACCACACTCTGAGCCGTTATAACGGCTATCAATCAATTTTACAAGCTATACTAGTGCCAATTCTCAACTAACTGCCTCTTCGGTTGATCTCACTTTCGATTCCTCTATTCCATTTGACTTATCACTGCTAGATGTTGCTCAGCTCGCAGCTTGTCCGCTATGCATAATCTAGAGTAATAAAAGTAGATAATCATCATTGTTAGTCAAAAGTTAACATAATGACAAAAAATTACATCAGTTTATGAATATTTGCTTATGCTTAACATCACCTTAAACCATGTCTGCTAGATTGTACCTAAGATTAATAGTGAATCAATTTAATACCCGTAGATGGTCACTCGCAATACTATGTTGAGCCTTATTACTGGATGTTAACTTGATCTACTATAGCAATGCCCAATTAGATAAAGGAAGACACAAGTGTCAATATCATCTTACTTGCTTAGCAGTATTTTACCCACAAAGCTCTCTCAGCTCTTTGGCTATGCCCCCAAGCACCTGCCAAAGTTTGAATCTTTCTTTGAGGATGTTAATAGTTATAGCTTATATGCACTTATAGGACATAGTGCCATTCGCTACTTTGATGGCATTGGCTCAGTAATCGGTTATGGTTTTGATGCCTGCGCTGGATTTATACCAGAAGGAACTATAAATGGTGGTATAAAGGGTGTTAGCTCAATCTTTCGTGATACAGACCCAGCAAGACAAGCTCTCGGTTATGAACTAGCTTTTTTTGCTTCCCAAAACATAGCTCGTTCTCTTGATCATGGCATCCATCACCTTTTAGGTGTGGAAAGCGGAGCTTACATTGTAAGATCAGCTGTTCTTGGAGCCTGGTTTGGTAGAGTATTGGAAGTGGCCGATCCAGATGGGGTAGTATCCATAAGATTGAGCGATGCATTGGGATTAAACGCCCCATCCGCAAAATTCATTGGAAGTATTACCTGTGCAACGGCTGGAGCTGTGGTTGGAACGGTTTTATCTGTATATGATTGGTGCACATATATTCCTCCGGTTGAAGAAAAAGGCTATATGGAGGTAGCGGTTGATTACGCGAATGGCGCAAAAGACGCAGCAATAGATTATGCTAGTCAAATAAAGGATGGAGCGTCGAGCTTTGGTCAGGGGTTCTATGGCTACTGCCAAGACGTGTATGGGCATTGGGTGAATTAACACCATCCCCCCCAACTGATGGTGAGTCCAATGAAGTATGGACCTACCCTCAAATCAGTCCTACGTATTCTTTAGATTCTGTATATAATCCATAGCAGAATAATTCTGCTGATAACATGACTCAAAATCGCATATTAATAGGTAAAATTATAGGTGCCTGGGGCATCAAAGGTGGCATCAAGATTCAATGCTTTACCGATAACCCTAGAGACCTGCAAGATTTCACTAATATCTTTGATCAAAATGGCAAACCTTATAAGATTAGGTTGGTCAAAACAGATAAAGCTTTCGCAATAGCACTAATAGATGGGATCAAATCTCGCAACGATGCCGAACCATTAGAGGGTAATGAGCTATTCATACTGAGATCAGATTTACCGACAACTAAAGACAACGAATTCTACTATTCTGATCTTGTGGGTATGGAAGTGCGCTCTGAAATAAATGGCTTGGTAATAGGAGTCGTTCGTGGGGTCATGAACTTTGGTGCCTCGGACATACTAGAGATAGAAGAGCAAGGAGGAATAGAAGAAAGAGACGGTATAGATACTTGTAAAAAAAATTCTAATAAGAGTGAACCAAATGAAACAACCGGAGTCCCACGCAAAGGACGCAAACCCACTCAAAAGCAGAAAAAGACGTTCTTTCATCCATTCTCCAATGAATTTGTTCCTAATGTGAATTTATTGGGTAGATATCTAACTATCATTAGAGATGAAGATGAATAAATTTATATACCATAGCTAATATTCAAGATGACTCATGTATAAAGGAAGAACGCAACTTAATGGTTTAAAATAACACTCAACACAACATATTTCATAATATGATATGGTAACTGCAAAAGTTCAAACATGTTGAATATTGTTTAATATACATTCGACAGTATATCACTTATTAGTATGATGAAAATTGTGAGTTTCTTCGATTACTGCTAGAATGTACTAGGCAAGCTCTGTCGTCTTTAGGGAAAGATATGCATAAGAGAGACCCATATACAGGTGAATTATGTAACACAAAAAATTGCTCAACATAATAAAACCGTAAAGTCGAAAAAATAATAAATGATAATAAAAAAATAAATTTACTAAAAAACTAACAAGTTATTAAAAACGCCAATAAAAAACTCGGTATAGTTATTATGTCATTCTTGCAAAGTATAGGCACTATAATCACAACTATTCAAGGCTGGATAGGTATGGGCACGCCTACTGTACTCACCATCAACAAACTGCAAGCACTATCCCGTGGTGTTATAACTGATGATATCGAGGGAGCAGGAAAAGAAGAACGCAAGGCAGTAGTGCTGGAGAAAAGACAAGAGCTTGATGATCTTGATCCCAACCTCGTGGCCGAGAAAGAAGTAATAACTCCAGGTTTTTTTGCAAAAATGAAAAGAGGCATTGGCAATGCGATAGATTTTATAGCAAGCAATGCCACCCTTAGGATCGTAGTACTTGTTATAACTCTAGCTGCAGCTTTTTCTAACCCATTCGGTCTGGCCGTAGGTTTAGCTATTTTTGGTGCAACAGCTGCT
>CAIOSF010000063.1 GCA_903860855.1 uncultured Alphaproteobacteria bacterium
CCAATCTCTTGTCTGATTAAGGCAATTTCTGTTTCAATTTTTCCGAATCTTTCAATCGCCTCTCTTTCACTTGCTGCAAGGTCTTCAAGTTTAACAAAGTGGGAAAGGTTAAAATCTCGAGACATAATGACAGTATTGATAAGCTCTTCTGCCGCTTTTTGAGAAATACCATATTCGACCAACCTATTGATCGTTCCGTAAGTATCAAAGCTGTAAAACTGGGATCGCGACATAACAACTTAACTCAAAAAATGCATCTATGATAGTATAAGATTGTAGAGAAAAGCGTCCTCTGTACTACCAAATGTTCCATTCGAATCTACAAATACTCCTGGAATTTCACTAGAACGGCTGGAGAAGGCATACCTATAAGCATCCAGCCTAAGCTTTTCTCCCTCCAGGCCAGACCCAATCAGAGGCGTTGACCTCAGCCACAGCTTTCATAGCATTTTTCATATCAAGTACTTTGCTGAAGCTCAGGATCGCTGAAATAAGCTACAACACCATTGCGTACCTTAATTAAAGCCTCAACCTTGCGCTCACGATCTCCATTTCCTAGTACGGAATCAGTTGATGCGCCCATTGCTCGTTTTTGCATACCAAACTTTTCAACCCATAAATAAGCAGTTACTGACATCATAACGACGCCAGTACTACTCTAAATCACGAACGAATGGATGGTCAACAGAATTCTACCTATATGCCAACCATTCGTATTATAAGCTTATAAGGCTTGGATGGGCTATATTGTTGCAATGATTCTTCTTAAAATATAGAACACCCCTCTTTACCTTTTTCTTTATTTTGAGAGTTGTCATACTTCTCAACAAAGCTATTGCCCTTGCCTTGCTCACTTTCCTTTGCTTTATCATCCTCTATAATACTCAGCCTTAGGTTATCCATTATACTACTCATTTTAGGCCTAAGACACTCAAAGCCCATGATCGTTTTATCCACCCCACCAACGACTAAATCTAAGTTTTCACTGCTTACCTCTTTGAGGGGGCTATCACCGAGTAGAGCAAAACACCTCTCTAACTGCGAGTAGGCAGCTATGATCCTCGCAATAAAGTACATCTCGCCACTCGAACCCAAAGTTTCGACCGGGTTTACCCTATCAAAGTCCACCTTACTACCAAACTCCCGCCCTTCCAAATCCACAAACGCTCCGGGGGTTTTATTAGAAGGTATGGAGAAGGCATACCTGTAGGCATCCAGCGTAAGCTTCTCTCCCTCCATCCCTCCAGGCCAGACCCAATCAGAGGCGTTGACCTCAGCCACAGCTTTCATAGCATTTTTCATATCAAGTATACTTTGCTGAAGCTCAGGATCGCTGAAATAAGCTACAACACCATTGCGTACCTTAATTAAAGCCTCAACCTTGCGCTCGCGGTTCGCATTTTCCGGTTTTAGGCCATCCAATGTATTGTCCGTACTTTTTGTATTTTGTAGCATATTCAACTTTTCAACCCATTAATAAAATTAATAACGCCAGTATTACTCTAAATCACAAATAAACAGACAGTCAATAGAATTCTATCTGTGTCGACCATTCGACACGCCATTGTATTTATTACTAACAATTTTTGCATCGACTGATATAAGTAACCCACTGGTGGTTATCGTTCTTAGGGTCCATGGTGCCCCCGATTTACCTTGATCTTCGAGGCTTCGCACATTCGATCAGCTCTAGGACCAACTGTTTTAGGCTTGCTGATGGATACCACCAACCAATCAACATATTATACCAGTTCCCGCTTTTAACTACTGCTGCTTTGACTTGCGTCCATTTCATGTGGTAAGCATGGTAATTACTTATTTATGCAATGAGACACAGTCATTAGAGCAACTGTACCTACAAACAATAGCTGTAAAAACACCAAGGGTGGCAATGGGTATACCGGTCATACAAAAATGAAATTCATCTCTAGCTAACTTTGTGCTACGCTCACAGGCGACGTTGATCAATATTTGCTATAGGTTTATGGCTATCATCAACCCATTTTGTCATGACTGGTTGGCCATCATCACGTAATATATTAGCACCTATTACGTTATCCAACTCTGTCCTTAACGCCCCTTTTTCACTTTTTTCTCTCTCGATTTGCTCTTGGAGGACCATATTCTTCCCCTTAACTCTCTCTATTTCTAGCATAAGTTCGAGTATTTTCTCTTCTGCCACTTTTTTAGGATCAACTACTTTAGGCTCGCTGATAACATTAAAACTGATCAATGCCTTGTTTATACCATGAGACATGGTCATCAGAGTAACTTTGCCAACTGAAAATATGCTAACACCGGCTACAAGGGCCGCGACATCCTTTGTCGCCGACACCGCTATAATGCCATAACCATAACTCGTTGCAGCCACTGAGGCGGCTCCTCCAGCATATAGACCACCTACAGCTGCCAGCCCAGCTATAAGACTGAACCCCACTCCCAAACTAAATGTCCTCATAGTGCGCTTACCGAGCTCATGCCAATAACTTGGGATCTGCAAATTTTCGGCATTTCCATTCCTTAGGTTTGCATCCCCAAGGCCATTACCAGCTACCACAGCCGGTTTAGCTTGTCTCTCACTTAATATATCAACAGCATTAATCACTAAAGAAGTAGCAAGAAGGGATGCCAAACCTGCAGTAATAGAAATCGCCGCCCCTAGAGGCACGCAAACAGCAGCTGTCACAATACCAAGGGCAGCAAGAGGTACGCTAATTATATTATTATATAACTCATC
>CAIOSF010000064.1 GCA_903860855.1 uncultured Alphaproteobacteria bacterium
GCCAGTAATCGTTGAATTAATACCCTCGTTTGCCAGAAGTATCGTCCCCCTGATAAATTGAGAATTGCATATTTTCAACAGCAAGGGCTTCAATTCTCGATAATGAGGTAAATTCACAAATTTATAAAAAGTTATTACAACAAAGTTTGCCTTGTTTAACATAAATATCCCAATATTAAAGCATATCGTTCAGTGATGCCACTGACTCCAGCACCGCCAGTATAAATCAATGCCATTCATTATCTCTATTTAAAAATCATTATTAGCACAATTGCCAGAAGCAAACCGCTCATCAGCTAACTCCATAGAATCAAGCACAATTCTCTGAGCCATTTTTACTCCATCCCATCCATCTACCTTTACCCACTTTCCATTTTCAAGGTCTTTATATCTCTCAAAGAAATGTTGGATCTGAGATAGAAAGATCTCTGGCAAATCTCTATAAGATTGAATATGGGCCAGCATAGGGTCAGCCTTAGTTAATGGCACAGCAAGCAACTTGGCATCCTTGCCCTTTTCATCTTCAGTGAGCAATACTCCTATCGGTCGCACCTCTATAACAGCCCCCGGTATAATGGCACAAGTTGAATGAACAAGAACATCAACAGGATCGCCATCACCTGCAATGGTATGAGGAATAAAGCCATAATTACAAGGATAAAACATGCTTGTTGGCATAAAACGATCGACAAATAAGAGACCTGTGTCTTTATCCATCTCATACTTAACAGGGGTTGACAAGGCCCCTATTTCAATTATTACATTGAATGAATGTGGTACATTATTTCCAATAGATGGCAACTTTCTCATAGAGGGTTTGGTACTTTAAAAATAGTTATCAAAGTCATCATATTTGATAATATCATTTCGTCATTTGGTCAACATTCTTCAGTGTACCTGAGTTCAGGACAATTAGTTGATTATAATCGATATAATTCATGATTCTTATCTTTACGAAGTAATTTACCATATAAACTATCAACTCTTCCATATATTTTAGAGAATAGTATGACAAACAAATTATTACCTAGGACATTGCCAAGAGTAGCAATTGGATCGATCAGCATATAAAAGATTGTTATGATCCCAACCATCTCCGGCGTGAACCCAAGGTATTTTTCCAAAACCGGAATCATCACCAATATACTGCCACCAGGAACTCCCGCTCCAGAAAATTTGGTAATAACAAAGAAGAGAGCAAAGACCAAATAATTATGCAATGATGGGATCTGTTGATTAAATAACAGCAGCATTATCATAGCCATAATAGGTATGCATATAGCATCACCAATCATGTGAATATTGGCAGTTGCAGGCATCACAGCGTTGGCAATCTTTTCATCGCCGGTATTACTCTTAGCTGCCCTAATAGAAAAGGGCAAGGCAGCAGCACTGGACATGGTAGAGAACGCAGTTATAGCCGGAGGTAGGATGTTTTTAGCGATAAAAAATAGCTCCACATTGTTAAGTTTCGTTGCAATAACATATAAGATTACGAGATAGCATAATAACAAGAGTACCATAAGCAGGACTGTACGCGCATCATATGCCGCCATCTGCAGCAGGAGTTTATCATTGATAATTTTAACAAGGAAACCAAAGATAAACAAAGGAAGAAGAGGTAAAAAGAAAAGGTGTAAAAATTTATTTGCTATGACTTCAACTATATTAGCAGCTTTACGCATAATTCCGGTTGGTTTAACCTGATAAACCATAGCCAGAATAAAGGCAGCCAGAAGAGCCATATTATTTGAAACAAGTTTAGGCAGACCTATACTCAATAAGGGAGTTAAACACTCACCCACATCCTGAGCGACATATCGATGGATAATGTGACTATCTAGCAATACAAGATAACTGAATAAACCAGCTATCGTCACGCTAATAAAATTTGAAATTATGATACAAACCAAAAGCAAACTCACGAATAAAACAGCACCTTTGGAGATTCTGACTAGAGCATTGAACATAGAGCCAAAAATGATCAATGGGAGGAAGAGCATCAAAACTTCTTTTATAGCTAAGCTCACAGTATAAGCTACCCTTCGCCACTCCAATGGGATGTAATCGGTGGTGAATGAGGCTAATAATATGACGAGCAATATTCTGAATGGCATAGACGCCAATATCCTAAGCAATAATTTATAGTCAACAGTCATTTGAAACCTTCTTGTTATTATGCAAATTGATACAATTTTGGGTTTATACCAGCTCCAAAATGCATTAGACAAGCCAAGGCTAAGTCAAATCAAATGGAGCAAAGCTGGGAACAGGCTGAAGGCACATAACCAACGCTGCAACAGCTAAAAAGCGATACATTGGTATAAAGGGCGGAAGAGTGGGCCAATACCACCGAGCTGGAGGCACAGATAACTCTATAAGGATGATATTTCTATGATAGAAAATGTATACGCAGATATCACGACGTACATGTAAAACAACCGTGTGCACTAATAATCGCTCTCAAGGTAACATGGTTTAGATCGATTTGCAATCGGTTTTGAATAACCGCTACTCTGATAGCAATTAAGGCAATGCACAACCTCATCCTTTTTATTTCCATACAGCAATTTTTGGATAACTATATGTTTTGCCATTTATTTTCTTGTTTTACTTCTCTCAAAAAATACACGGACATCAGTCATTGTTTTGGTATTTTACCATAGCCTTTTCCTGTCCATTCATAGCTAGCTATGAGATATTTGCCAGCCATTATCAAGTATTTTAGTTGTTAAATGGTCTATTTGTCATGATTTTCCTTGGAATTTTTGTTGATTGGCTTAGTTTATTTACTGATTTCGGCTTTTGGTATAGTTTGGGGTTTTGTATATTACGCTATTGTGGGTCATTGGGAGATAGTGGTGACTTCATATATTAGCTATCTTCTCACTTACTGTTTCATCATTGCATTAGTCATAATTAAAATCATTAAAGAGGAACAAGCGATGGAATTCAGAAAAAAAGAACTATTAGGATCGGCAATAGCCCACGAAATTAAGGGGCCGTTCGCCTCGACCCAGATTGCTCTAGAAGTATTACAAGAGATATTATTGAGCAAAATTCGCCCTAATAAGGATAAAAACGAGAAAGAACTGAACATCAAGATGGACAGAAAAGACTATGATCTATTGCAAAGAATCGCAAGAGATTTGGTAGATACAGCGGAAAGAGGATCAAAAACTATTGATATGCTCGCCTATATCTTTAAAGAACAAGATAGTTGCTGATGATATGGCAATATACTCTATGAACTCATGCGTAAAAAAAGCGTTAGATGAGTATGATTTTCAGGCTAATGAGAAAGAAAGAATAATATTTCGCGATCAAGGAAATTTTAGCTTTAAAAGATCAAAACACTTTGTTAAGCATGTTTTGTTTAATTTACTAAGAAATTCATTGCAACATGCTGGTGATCATGCTGTGATCCAGATATGGTTCGGAGAGGGGAGATCCGGAAGTAATCAGGTTCATTTCAAGGACAATGGAGTGGGCATATCTCCAGACAAGCTTTTGCATATATTTGACAGTTTTAGGATAAATCACTCATCCGGAACTGGAATAGGTCTGGCATTCTGCCGCATGGTGATGGACGGAATGGGTGGCGGTATTGAGTGTAGATCAGCTTTAGGGCAAATTGGATGGTATACCGATATTATATTAACTTTCCCTCCTGTGCCTATTGATTACAAGGAAGATATAAACTAAGGAAGATACAAACTTATTGAGAAAAATATGATACCATTTTGCAAAAGCCAGCATTTTAAGGGCGATAGACTAAGTAAAGAACATAAGGAATCTATTTTTTACTTTCTATAGGAACCATCCTTGAGTATTTTGACTTAATGCTATACATACATATGGCAGTTATTCTTAACACATTGTTCTTCCCGCAAGATAACCTCTTGGTAGCCCAATTATTCTCTGCCTTTACTTTTTGCTCAGCTTTCGTCCTGAGACCCATAGGAGGATTTGTCATCGGCTGGATTGGTGATGAAGTGGGTCGTAAAAATACCGTAATAATCACCACTACGATAATGGCGCTATGTTGCATTATAATGGCCAATGTAAAAACCTATTAGGAAATAGGGATTACAGCAAGCATTATCGTGATTATATGCAGGGTATTACAAGGTTTTTCTTCTATGGGAGAATTGGTAGGAGCTCAGCTTTATTTAGCTGAGAGTTTAAAACAACCTCATAAGTATATATACAGTAAAGTTATCGAAATTTGTGCCAGTTGAGGTGGTGTTTTAGCCTTAGTGATAGCTTATGTATCTACCTCTATCATCTTTAATTGGAGAATAGCCTTTTGGGTAGGAGCGATTATTGCTTTAGTTGGATTAATTGCTAGAACTAGACTGCGTGAAACACCAGAGTTTGCAGACTATAAACGCAGATTAAAATTGAAACAAAAAATAATTGCTCTTGATATTGTTAGGCCGAAAGAAAACACCGATAGAATAGACAAAAAGGCTGTTCTGTCTTATTTTACATCAACTTTGATAATACCTTTGTCATTCTACATATCTTTTATCTATACTGCACCGCTCATGAAGGAATCTTTGGGCATGACGGGAGAGAAGATAATTAGTCAAAATCTAAAAATAAATATTCTCTGGGTTGCAGCATTAATTGCTGTGGTACCTTTTATTAAAAGGTACCATCCAGTTATACTAACCAAAATTAATATTATATGCTCAACAGTTGTTTTGTGTTTTGTGCCATATTGGTTAGGAAACGTAACAAATATATTATCATTGACCTTGCTACAGATGGCGATACTATCCTTATCCTTCACATCAGATGGTATAGAGGTGTCCTGCTTTAAGCATATATCTTTAGTAAGACGCTTTACAATTTTAGCAGTCGCATTCGGTACTTCAGCTGCTGTTGTATTTAGCATTGTGCCATTTAGTTTGGTATTTTTAAATGCTCCTTTAGGATATTGCTCTCTTTTGGTGATATACATCCCTATTATTGTTTTATATTGGTACTCAATTTGGTATATCAAAAAACTAGAGATTCAGAGAGGTCTTTACTATAATTATCCAGATGTCGATCACTTAGATGATGGCGCTCAAACAGGAGAACAGTCATCTAAAAAATAATAACTTAACTGAAGAGTATCAGGCTTATAATGCGAACTGTAGTTATGCCACAGCCTTATTGAATAAAATTGAAACTATTAATGCAACTAGTATATTAGAGCAGTCTAAAAACCACAGAAAAAAAAAGCAAACCAGATACGCAGCTTGTTGATGTTAAGCTAGTAGAAAAAGCAATAATATTTGCGAAAAAATGGCATGATGGCCAGTTTAGAAAAACAGGAGAACCTTACTATACCCATCCTCTGGCCATTGCAGACTTAGTCGCTGAGTTTCAACCTAAAACCGATGTAATAGTAGCAGCGATACTTCACGATGTTATTGAAGATAGCGATTGCACTGTTGAGTTAATAGAACAAGAGTTCAATGCAAGAATAGCTCAGATGGTTTATAGACTTACAAGGATAAGGAATGACGCAGATGGCAATGAAATCAAACTCACTATAGAGGAATTAGTTAGTGGTTTAAAAGAAGCTGATGATAAAGAGGCTTTACTCATTAAAGAAGTTGATAGGTTACATAACTTAGAAACCATAGGTGGTAGGGAGAGGAAAAACAACAAAGCACAGCCAATGAAACTCTGCAAAGTATAGTTACCAATGTTGCTTATACTGTAGATGAATTGAATATCAATGATAAGCTTCGGCTGGAAGATAATTTATTTAAAAATTGCCAGACTATTTTAGATAAAAAAACAGGACAATAGAGGTAATTAGCCCTGATAAGAGGAGGTGATATGAGAGCATGCCCTGGTTCTGATACCAATTTCCACATGCAATGGACAAGCTGAAAGCGGGAACTGGTATTATAAAAGACCCTCTTCTTATGATCCTGTTACGTTGCAGGACTATGTGAAATCTCATCGACGTCCCCAAGCCTCTTTTGAATATTAACAGTTAGAGTAATAATCACAATAGTGACACAAAACACAACAATCCCCAGCATAATAGGTTTACCATCATAGAGATAACTTCCCATTCCTGTGATGCCAGAGCACAACAAATAGCGTAGACTCATAATCGCTGATGAGGCTGTACCCTTGATATCAGGGAAGACTTCAATAGAGCGAGCGAATACAATTGGATATAAAAAAGCGGCACTGGTGCTCAGGAGAGTCATGGCAAAGGTTAGTATATAAGCCGTATTTGGAAAAAGCATTAAAGTTGCACCAAAACCATATAATCCTAAAGACATGCTAATGGTTTTTCTAACCCCTAACCATTCAGTAATCTTGCCAGAAAATTGGCTCATAATAGCAAAAGAAGATAAAATTATACCCTGGTGAATGGTATATGTCATAATAGCAAAATTAAATGCCTTCATATATATGAAAGGAGCGATAGCCACAAAGGTCATATAGCAGCCATAAAGCAGACTTGGCACAGTAGCCGTACTCATAAATAGAAAGCTAGTCAATAATCGCTTGTAATCACGAATGACCTTGCTAAGACCAGTACCTCTACTAGGTGATCTCTTATTAGTTGGCTTTTCGCTGTCGCCACCCTCCAATTCCTCTTTAGCTATTTTTTCGTTGATCGGCCTTGTTTCTGGTAGGAAGAAAAATAAAACTAACCAAGATATGGCACAAAGAACGGCGACAATCCCATAATTACCTCGCCAGCCAATGGAGGCATTGATAAATCCACCGAGAACGGGAGCTAAGGCCATAAATATGGTAAAGACTGCGTTCATTACTCCATAAAGCTTTGCCGCTCTGTCCGTTGTATAAACATCAGAGATGATAACGGATACAATGACTGCAGATGTCGCCGCGCCAAAACCCTGAATAAATCTTGAAACTAATAACCATTCAATCGATGGTGTGAGGACGCATCCCATCGCGCCAATAGCTAAAATGGCATTGCCTATCAACATGATGCGCCTTCGACCATAATATTCAGAAACAGGCCCATAGATCAGGGAAGCAATAAATATTCCTACTAGATTGTAGGTTATGGTCAGACCAACCATAGTTTCTGAGACTTGGAGCTGATTCATAATGTCTGGAAAACTTGGAGCCGAGATCTCAAGCTCAATGCAGCTACTTAGCAATGCTAGCACGAGGACAAACGGTAAAGATATTGCAGTCATAATTGGTTACTTATCATATTGGGTTCGGTAGACACTCATCAGCTTTTAAACAAAAGATAATACAATACATAGAACCAAGAAAAGAAACCATGGATCACAGCCCACAATACGGACTGATTCTTATTGAAAGAAATCGTGCTAGCCAAAGCGGTACCAAAAGAGACTCCGTATGGAATCCAATACTCAACGATCATATAGCCCCCCTAACCTACCTGAAAATCTACGCTAAAACGTATTCAATATATTTTAAATGATAAAAATCTCGAACATAAATAACTAATAAACCCAAAAATGTGGCGGAGAGAGAGGGATTCGAACCCTCGATACGGTTACCCGCATACCTCCTTAGCAGGGAGGCGCCTTCGACCGCTCGGCCATCTCTCCTGATTCGCTCTTGCATTCCTGTCATAGCTTCGTCGAACTGACTATTTGCTCCTCGCGGCGTATTGATATAGCTATATCAATACGCCGCTAGTGCCTGTCTCTTATTCTTCTTACTCAGCCCTGAATGCAATTCGCGTACGAGACGTGACAATCCTATATAGCTATGAATAAATATCAACTAAATTCTTGGCTTTCTCTTACACTTTTTGCTTGGCTTCTTTTCTATCTCACCCTACTATCATCAATGTAACGAGATTGTGGCCCGTCATTAATTAAGCTAGCAAGTACAAAGAAGCTATTAGATGGACAGAGCCCAGGAAATTCCTAGCCGCCTTACCATAGCGAGTTGTGATAGCTCTATGTTGCTTAGGTTTAGCGAAAAAAGATATATGCGCCTCATCCCCCTGTTTATCATTTAATCCATAGCGATGCATCGGTAATCAATTAATACCACCCGTGTTCGGACAAAATACCGAAGAACTATCGTGTCGTGTCAATTTAATTGATAACAGATCCTAATTACTCTTCGAGTTGAATCCACTATCAACCCAAGCTATGTTTCCATCTTTGCGATAATATACTACGTTTAGATGATCATTACAACTATTAATAAAGAGATAAGCTTGGAGATTCTCCAAATCCATCCTCATTACAGCATCCCCAACGCTCATGGACTCAATGTCCAACTGATGCTCGGCAATAATAGTGGGAGCATAACCATCATCGTCTTCTCTTGGATTCTCTTCATGGGCTATAACGTATTTCTTCAGAGCAAGCATTGCACTCACTTCTTTGTTTCTGCGATGATTTTTGATTCTGCTTTTATAACGCCTAAGCTGATGCTCCATGCGTGCTATTGCGCTATCAACGCTGCGATATGGATCGATGTCATCACCGCTTCCTTTGATGATTACGCCGGTACCAGTTCCATCATTCACCAAAATATCCGTGTGAAACTTTTCCTGGTTTTTGGCTATAGTCACATGGGCATGAATCGCATTCTCAAAATACTTTTTAATGTTATCTGTAACCTTAGTTTCTGTATGCTGACGCAGAGAGTCTCCGATATCTAAGTGCTTTCCCGATACAACTACTTGCATTGCTAATACTCCTAAAATGCAATTGAAAAACCTGGCCACATGGTACAGATATCGAATCTATTTCACAACAGCTAATTACATAATGGGCCCATCACAAGGCTGTAACTGTAATTTTATGGGTAGGAGTACTGCAAGTTGAGCGAAATCTTTACAACTCTTCTACTGCTTTATGATCAGATGTCTTATGTAAATAAAATCAGTAAGTTAATCATATAAAGAACCACACTTGTAATCTCTGTTTTCTATCAGGGTAATAAGATCACTATTAAGGGTCATAAGATCAACAGGTTTATTTTTGAGAAACTTATCGAAAAATGATAAAATCAATTGGATCATTTCCGGTCGGTAAGACGAGGCATCAGAACAACCGGCGCCTAGATGCCATTTTTTTGCCTTAAACACAGTAATTTTATCTTTTAAAATCCCGTGATCAGCAAAAGAATTGTGTTCCGTCCCTTCTATCACAGCTTTGAAATTATTATTTTTTAGGTGAATAGCAGAATGATCATTGATGGGTTTGGCTGCGAATATATGTAAAAACGGCCTATCTATGTCTGAACCATCATCTAACTCAATATCACTATCCAACAAGCTGATTGTGGACTCATCGCCCTCATAATCGTAAATATTATGACAAATAGGCGAGTCTAAACCAACCCCAGCCTTAATAGATTCATTACTCCGAGCGATTTTGATTGTTGTTGGCTCCACCCAAAGAATGACCCATCATGCCTATGGCACTAAGGTCCATAGAGGGAACTATGGACGCAATCTCATCAATCTTGTTCAAAATAAACTGAACATCCTGAAAGCTAGTTGTGAACACTAGTTTATCTCTTTCAGCTTTAAGAAAAGCCTCTGTTCCATCCTGAAAAATCACAGTGCCTGCAATATATGGAGATCCTGGCGTAACAATAGTATACCCATGACTGACTACTTCCAACAAAAAGCTTTGGTAGGAACCAGCTGTAACACCCAATCCATGCCCAAATAAAATCACTGGAAACAAACAGGCAGCAGGTATTGCGCTTGAGGATTTATAAACCTGAGCACAACTGATTTGATCATCAATTGCTTTAAGGTCTTCCGGCGTAATATCTTTAGAGTCCAAAGGCTCCTTTAATTCCCTTTGCCAAAATACCATCTCCTCAACCCCATATGGCTCAAACTTGGGAGCGTCATTTGAAGGATAATAAACAGTCACCTTAAGCCTGCGATCATGCCCTGCGTCATAGGGGTCTTCGCGATTTTCATCCATGAACTCAATATTTTTATATCCTACTGAATAGGGCCCAGTCATTGAGCTTATTATTAAATCCCAACATTCAGACATACTACAAAATACTATAAAAGATCTAGTTGAAAAACCTAACCCCGTAGTATAGATATAGGATGCATTTTGCAACGACTAGTTTGAAATATGGGTAGCATAAGACAGAAGATTTATTTAGCTTTACTAATCATTTTCATTGTGGGCTTGGTCATAAATATTATTCATAGAGGAAATGGAGTCATGAAAGGTAAGGAAATTACCACAGTTATCCCAAGAAAGGTATTGTTTGGTAATCCAGACAAATCCACGGCTAAACTGAGCCATGATGGTAAATATATCTCATATTTAGCACCCTATAATGGTGTAATGAATGTATACATTGCAGAGAGCGATAAACCAGATGAGGCAAAAGTTATCACGAATGATAGCAAAAGAGGTATCAGAAGTTACTTTTGGGCCTAC
>CAIOSF010000065.1 GCA_903860855.1 uncultured Alphaproteobacteria bacterium
ATACCAATTAAACAATCTTCGCAAGCTACAAAATGAGAATGATGTGGTGAAAGATATAGTTGAGATTGATACAAAAAAACATCAAATTCTTCTAGAAAGTCCGGAGTTGCAGACACTACTATCATCACATAAAAAAGAAGGTGACCTTCATGGTCTAGGAAATATAAGCATTAATCCCAAAACTCTAAAAGTAGAATTCAACAAGTATACTGTACCGAATATAGGACAGCATAGTCGTAGCGCGATTGGATCGATAATAAAGGGGGTAGGAGATACGGCACTCGAAAACGGCACCACCGCCATAAGCATAGCAAATATGGCTCTATCTGCTGCCAATCCTTTGACACTATTACCAAATGTAGCGAGTCTAATAATGGATAATGCTGTGAGCGCTGGAGCTCGGTGGGCTAGGGATAGGGAAAACGCCAAACTACAAAATGATATGGAGCGCAACAAGGCGCTTTACGAGCTTGATTTTGTTAACGGCAAAGGATTACCTTACCTAGATCTCGCCAAGGTTTATAGACAACTTGAGCTAGAAACATTGGAAGAAGTAAAAAAAGGACTAGATGATGTCAGAAAACAGGCTGTATTGGACGTCATGATCGGTGTTGGCGCCAAAAAAGAACGGATCACCGAGGCAATTCCAGATAAAGTTATCGCTATACAAAGTAGCATGGATGATATTGCAAAACTAGATCAAATCATAGCAATCAGCAAAATAGAAAAAGATAATCTAAGAGATGCTCGAACTTATAAAAATAGCGAATACTATAAAGAAAATGTCAAACCCACCGAAGATAAGGTCAGCGAGCTGCAGAAAGAACGAAAAATTTTAGTGCAAGAGCGAGATGAATTACAGCGTAGCAAAGACAAGATAGTACTACAAGGACATACACCACCTAAGGAAGAAGAAGCGTTTTTCTTAAAAAATGCAACAAAACAACTAAAAGCACTAGAAAAAGATATAAAACGTCTAGATAAGAAGATATTACCTTTCCAAGAAAAGCTTGATGTAGAGTATGAGACCTTTTTATCTAAGACCAATATCAGCGTGAAGTACTATGCTAAATCCGACGATGAGCTAAAGGAAGAACTTAATAAAAATGAGAGCAGAATAAAAGAACTGGAGACAAAAGTTGGCGAAATAAGAGAGAGAATAAAAGAAGATGCTAAGGACACTGCTTATAAAGAAGATCCATTTGTCGCCATTTCCGAGCAGCGCAGTAAAATTTTACAGGAAGAATTCAGCAAAGCTTTGGTGATAAAAATTGAAGATCAAGCTAGAATTGAACAAAAAATTAAGGATTATAAGCATCTGCATGACCCAAGTAAGGGTATCGTAAAGACGGCATGGGAGCTTGCCGGAACATTCTCTTATGAAAAAGCAACAGCAAAAATTGCTCCTCGCTACAAACACAGTGATCACAGGGATAATATAACAAACAAAGTTGGTTTGAACACCGATATGATGAAAAGAAAGGTGAGCGAAGTGCAAATACAGCTTGCACCTGATAATGTTCTTCGCGTGCCTAATGAAGAAACGCCAAGGGAAGTGAACTCAGGTGCTCTGCCTCTTGAGTTAGGCACAGAGGATGATAAGAACAAGATTGAAGAAATGGAGAAAAAGAAGTCAGAAGTAAGTCAGTTACCTGACAAGGAAGACGATGTAGTCAAAGTGGAAGTAAAAAAGAATGAGGGTGAAGGTAACGCTTTACCGGCTGATGATGCTAAACAGATTGGCATTATAGCACTAGATGTAGTACAAGCAACGTTTGGACATTATGAGAGTCTTCCTGATGCGATAGAGCCTAAGGACATCGGAAAGACACCACCATCACTACTAGGAACTCAAGCATCACGTCAAAATATAACAAGAAAGGAGCCTAAAGAAGTACATAAGGCGATAATAGATGAGCATAACAAGGAGCCAGGTACAACCACCGCACCTGAAGTTGGAGGCATCGGAAAGGCATGATGTGATACTATGAGGCTATTGTATACTAATTGACATTTAATCTGACATTTGTAGTCGAAATAAAGGGGAAACAAATGGGGGATTCAAATGAACTTGAATCAGAAATCACCTCCTCTTATCATCTTCATCTTCCCCATCAATTTCAACCTTAATAAACTCACTCATATTTCCAATTCGCCAAGTAGCGATTGACCCATCATCGTTTCTTTTGTATTTGATGAAGCGCTCATCCTCTAAGCTGTTACATATATAACCCGTATCATCGTGTGTATTTGGATTTGTCACCTTATATCCTAAGCGGTCTGCAACGATCTTCCCTATCTCAAAATGGGTGTAAAACTTCTGCTTAGCAGGGAATGTGTGCCAAAAATCCTCATCTTTGTTGAGACCATAGAGCCAAAATGGAACCTGAGCTACGTTTACATCAAGAAACATGGCATGACCAAACAATCCACATTCGCCAAACAATTCGCCGTGATCAGAGGTGAAAATAAGATAACTCTCTCCTTTATCGCGAAATGTTTCAGTAAAATAATTGAATATCTCCTCTATATTATAATCGTAATACATGACGGCGTTATCATAGGAGTTTACCATACGAGTCTTGCGATCAAGAGAATCAAGGGAGTATTTCATAAATTGATCACCATGATGCTTATAATTACCTTCATAAGGTGAATGAGCATTACGTTGATGCAAAATAATAAAATTATATTCACCAAGATCTAGTTTTCGAGCGTAAAATGGCAACATATCATCTATCATCTTGTCATATTTAGCATCGCCCAAGTCATATTTATCAAAGGTATAATCTATATATTGATTACCAATATTGACAAGCGAAGTCATTTCTTGAGCCGTAATGAGAAAGGTTTTATAGCCGTTCTCTTTTGCCAAACGAAATAAGCTTGTCGGTTTATGATATAACGATTCCAAATTTCCTGGCTCTTCGATCAGATCAAGTAACATAGGGATTGCACCACGCGTATGGGTAGCTCCAGATATAGCCTTTTTGTAAATAAAATTGTTATCATCCTTAATGCTGTCCAAAAATGGGGTGGTTGGTCTTTCATAACCATATAATGACAGATGATCATATCTAAGGCTTTCTCCTACCACAAACACTATGTTCTTTGCCTTATGATCCAGCTTTGTTACTTCATATTTCCGCCAATTTATTTCTGCTAATTTATTTCCACGAATCTTATTTGCTAGATAATAATAGCATGAGCTTGAAATATTATATAGTGATGGCCGCGATATTGCGGGGCAATAATACTCGATCAACATTTTCTGACCGTTATAGACAGGAATTACTGCCCTGAGTAGGCCAAACATAACGAGAATTGGAAATAGATATGGGAATGAATAAAGATGTCTACGACACTTCTCGAATAGCCATATTGCCAGGCCATAGCAAGCTATCAGTATGAGACTAACAAAATAGATATCCTTTATATAAGGTATACCGGTAGTTAATACTTCCTGCCATTCACCAAAGACTTTATCTATGTTCATGGGATGAAGGGGAAGGCCAAAATAAGCTAAATGATGAAGCTCAATAAATTCAAGAACGAAAAAAAATCCCAGCGCTCCTATGAATATTGATCTATTGCGGGTGAATGACAATCCCAAACAGAGCAGCATTATCACTCGAACATACCTGCGCTCCATCTGAGCTTGGGCTGCTTCAGTGAATAGTTTTAAGATAAAATCTGGGGCGAAAATTATGGAGCTCAAGATGAGACTGAACGCCAAGCTGTTTAATACCTTGCGCATTTACTTTTCTGATATTCTTCTTATTATGCGTTGATAATATAGGCAGAGCTTCTGCATTTAGACAAGCCTTTAAAGATTACTATTTTGAGTATTTTATGAATATATTTTACCACTACAATGATATCGCAGGTGATGTCCATTTTCCCCACTCCATTGCGATCGATACTGAGGCAATGGGATTGAATAATCACCGCGACCGGTTATGCGTAGTACAGATATCTTCCGGTGATGGGTCTGCCCACTTGGTCCATTTCCCAGAAGGAAAATTTACTTGTCCAAATCTACTCAAGATATTGAGCAATGATTTAATACAAAAGATATTCCACTACGCTCGCTTTGATGTTGCTATATTACAATATAGCCTCAGTATTGACATCAAAAACATTTACTGTACCAAAATCGCTTCCCGCCTTGTCCGCACTTATACAGATCTGCACGGTCTCAAAGACCTATGCCTTGACCTCCTTGGGGTAAAAATCTCAAAACAACAACGTTCGTCCGATTGGGGTGCAGACAAGCTGACCAGGGAACAGCTTGAATATGCAGCAACTGATGTGTTGCACTTGCATAAAATCAAGGCAATACTGGATGAAATGTTGGTAAGAGAAAGAAGGATGGAAATAGCTAAAAATTGTTTCAATTTCATCCCAACGAGGGCAATGCTAGACGTATTGGGATGGGGTGATGACATCCTGCTGCACTAGAATTATATTGTAGTAAACAACAAATAGCGAGTTAAATGAATAGACGAAATAGGGCTTATGTGGATTTACAGTCCAAGGTATGTGCCGTCCTACCAGCAATAGAGCATCATCTAAAGACTATTGGTCATATACCACCAATATATAGCTCTGTTGATCTTCGTGTCGCTGATTTTAAGGTTGCCCCAGTCGATACCAATATCTTTCCAGCTGGATTTGGTTTTTTAGATGATGATGTAATAGGCAAAATGGGCCACATGATCTCTGACTATCTCAGTTTATTTTATTCTGCTACCCTGGGTAGAGATGCATCAGATATGGGTTCATTCTATCTAATGAACCATATCTTATTGCTGCACGAAGACTTCGATCGCAATCAATCTTATGCCCAGAACATAAAGGCGATCAAGAAGGCTTTGTCTGGGTTAGGTATGGTTGAATCTACGTCAATTAACCACCTGGGAATCGAGTCACTCATA
>CAIOSF010000066.1 GCA_903860855.1 uncultured Alphaproteobacteria bacterium
CGCACTTCGGCTAGCTAACAACCTTAATGTCCAGACTGAAGTCATCATAGGTCTTACGCCCACTGGCCATATCCTGTAATGTTACTGAACCTAGATAACGCTTTATATTTGTCTCCAAGACGATCCAGGCATGGTGAGCAGAACATATCTCATTATCCTTACCACAACCACCCCCACCACGCTTACAGCGAGTCATCTTGATGTTTTCGTCAACAGCATCAGCTACATCAATTATAGCAATTTCGTTGCCAGGTCTTGACAGCCTATAACCGCCTCCAGGACCTCTTACTGCTACCACCAGACCCCCTGCCTTCAACATCGCGAATATCTTCTCAAGATAAGGAGCATCTATATTGTGATTGTACGCAATCGCAGCTAACTTCAATGCCACATCCCCATTGTTACACAGGTCAACCATAGCATTGACTGCATACTGACTCTTAGTGGTAAGGAACATATTTAAAACCCCCGGAGCGTTTTCTAAAGTTTCCCGAATTTTCCCAAATTTACAGTGTGCTGATTCTCAATCATGCTAGACATCATATTCTTATTGCACTATAAGCTATCTCTTGGAAAATTAATAGTCAACTCTTTTTATCTACTATTATTTGATGCCTTTATAAAACTTACTTTTTTCATTAGCTTACCTTAGATCATTGCCATAATTAAGAGCAATCAATATAATCCCCCAACCAATACCAGATCCTTATTTAATCTGTGAACTGGTATAAATTATCTAAGTACGCAAAGGCGTACAAAGTCTTTAAGCTAGGAGTACTTATGAAAAACATGGTATGGCAAAAGATCGATACCTTGGACGTTGCACTCATTATCATTTCCATGACCGTCATACTCTCTATGTCCTTTTGCAGTAAGCTATTTTGGATGAGATCCTCTCAACCTACCAATAAGCATTCAAGGAAAAAGCAAAAAAAATGGCAGAACAATCAAAATACAGTCCTCCAATATTTGCTGATGGGGAGGCAACTCACCATGCCACTGTTCGTAATGACTCTAGTATCCACCTGGTATGGCGGTATATTCGGGGTCACACAAATCGCATTTGAACATGGTGTATATAACTTCATCACCCAAGGTTTTTTCTGGTATCTCGCCTACATTGTATTCGCCTTATGTTTTGCAAAGAAAATCCACGAAATGAAGGTATACAGCCTATCAGAAATGATTGGCCAACTATTTGGGGCGAAATCAGCGAAACTGACAGCAGTCTTACTGTTCATTAAGACCCTGCCAATTAGCTATGCAATAGGTTTAGGTCTATTTCTCCAAACTATGTTTGATATCCCCCTAATGAATGGCATCTTTATTTCATGCGGTACCGTTGCTATATTTGGATGTTTTGGCGGTATAAGAGGGGTGGTGTTGAGAGATGTTGTCCAGTTCACCCTGATGTATGTCGCTGTTATCAGTGTCGTAGTTTGCTCAATATGGAAATTCGGTGGCTTGGGATTTTTAAAAACAAACTTACCGGACTCCTATTTTAGCCTCAATGGCCAACATGACTATAAAATAACCATATTATGGCTGTTCATAGCATTCTCCAGCACTCTGGTAAGCCCTGTATTTTACCAGAGATGCCTAGCAGCAAAAAACGGAAAGGTGGCTAGAACTGGTATCCTTATTTCAACATGTTTTTGGTTTATATTTGATATATGCACCACTCTTGGTGGTATGTATGCGAAGGCCATAATGCCAGAGGCAGAATCAACCAATGGCTATTTGTTATATGGATTAGAGATCTTACCAAGTGGATTTAGAGGAATATTCATAGCAGGAATAGTGGCGACAGTACTATCAACCCTTGATGCTTTTACTTTCTCATCAAGCACCTTGCTATCATACGATCTGTTTAGAATTCACTTCCGTAATCCAAGAATAGAAACCATCATAAGAACGATCGCCACGATCTTGACGTCAGCAATCACAGCTGGATTAGCTATCTCATTTAATGGCAGAATTGAGGATGCCTGGTTGATGTTAGAGCTATACGCCGGAGCCACGATCATGATGCCAATAATTTGGAAAAGATTTTTTATTAAAACCATAATTAGAGACTGGCAATATGTTTCATGCTGCCTATTGTCGATTATAATTATCGCTGCAACCCATTCCTTCATCAATATTTCTAGTTTTTATCTAGCTTCAATAGCCGTAATCTCTTCTCTGGGAGTTTTTAGTTATCACAATTCATACCATAATGATCAAGGGCAAAAATCTTAATTATTTATCTTGACATGCTAGCGATGCGTAAGATACGCTTATACGTATAGCTTGGTACTGCAGTCGGTGAATTTGCCTGTGTACTGGGGTGTGCGCTCTAAAGGAAAGATGGTAGAAGTACTCGACGTTAAGTCCGTTTTATAAATAGGTGTCATGGGAATAAAGGGCATATGTAGGATTCATAATATTTAATCAACTTTTTCGGTAGTTATATATGTTGAATTTATGTTTCTATTAGGTTTATAATCCAAGATAGCTGTAACTCATTCATAAGGTTGTATATGAACAGTGTTGAAGTAAGTGACCATGCCACGAGTATTAGTAACAAGAAGCATATTAAAGCTGAGAGTGCCTTGTTTAGCCTATTCAGAAGGATATTTAGTATGCTTGCAGAAAAGTCCGAAGTTATGGACAGCAACGTAAGTTCAAACCACAGAAGCATTAGCCCAACTGTGAAACAGGATTGTAAGGGCGTGAGCATCAAAAAGAGATATTGGGTAGTGCGCATCAAAACTCCGAGGAGATGAAATCTAATACCGCAAGCTCAGCTTTTAACCTAAATTAAATACGCAAATTCGAAATCTCATTCTTGGGAGTGTTTACGTAAAGATAGACAAGGCTCTTTTTTAAAAAGAAGAAAACACCTCTTGCTGAGTGATATTGCACCAAATTTTCATGGTTATATCGAGCATTTCTGCAGTCTTTGAGACTATTTTAGTTCTGCGAGTCATACGCCCAAGGTGGTGTCGCGTGTTGCTATTATTTCTTTCTATCATAGTTGTATGATATTTGCCGATAACATGACGATCTTTTGGTAAAGTACTTGAAAAAACATTCCAATCATCGGTGTAAAAAATGCAATCATGGATATGCTTAACTTTGTCGTAAAGCCTTATAAATGTAACGGCATTACGATCATCAATAATCCAAGCGATCGTCTTTTTTATGCCATGATCTAATACTTTTATAATCCATTTTTTGTTTTTTTTTGACTTGATAAAAAGTGCCACATCTCATCAAATGCAATAGACAAGCTCTAGCGAAGTCAAATTCTATGTATTTCATTTCCTGATTGATCGAAGGTTCTACCAAGATTGCAGCCTCTTTCTTGATCCCTACAGATCTTGCATTTGTAGCTCTGCTTATTTAGGTACTTTGCCGTTTTTTACCACATTATTTTCAGAGCAACTTTTGTAAATTCATTATATTGCAATATAATGAATTTACAAACAAGCTCTGTAAATCTTCCAAATCATGATAAATGGAAAGGGATCAAAGAAAGACACATCTTGGTCTGTCATCAATTAAATTAATATAATGTACCAACTAATCGGCGACGAGTCTTACCCACCATGCATTTTTATTACTTACTACTAATAAGCTGCGATTCTGTGATCAAACCTAGCGCTATAGCTGCTCTCTCTAACTTAAGGACTTTGGCGTAAGCATCAGATACAACTCTCTTCTTTATAGCACTGGTTTCGAGCTTCAACTCCCTGACCATAGCAGTTAATCTACTGGCCGATTCTTCAAGTTTAATAAGTTTTTTCTGCAAACCAACATTAAGATTATTTGCTACGCTGTTAGCCATATTATTAACATTATTTTTCATGCTATTCGCTATGTCAGAAGCTGATTTCTCAATCATCTTCAGCTTTTCTGCAGCTAATGCAGCCATACTATCGGCAAACCTTTCAACAATTACAAGTTTCTCAGACCATTTATCTTCCTTGATGGCGTTCATTTCCTCCATCACTGCAATAATTCTCTCTTTTGGTGTTCTAACTAGATTGGATGCAAGACCAACTTTAGCTAGCAGGGCAATTAACCACTTATGAATATCAAGATGATACCACTTATGGCCATTACGATAGTCACTTCCGAAAGCATGATGGAAATTATGCCAATTCTCTCCCAACAACAAAAAGAAAAGCCACCAAATATCACCAGAGGTATCATTAGCATACTTTTTGCTTCCCATAAAGTGACAAACAGAATTCACGCAAAAAGTCATCTGCTGCTGGAATGCCCTTCCAAGCCCCATGAATACCAAACCAGCACAAACAGACCTTAGATCGTGATTGCCACAGAAATAGCCTATCAAAGCAGGAACAACCACATTCATAAATGTAGCTATTTGCCAATAATACTTCAGCTGAAAAACAAGAATCTTGTTTTTACCTAAAGTAGCAGCTGTACCTTTGTCTATGTGCTTGATGGTCAGTTCTCCAACCAGCATCCAACCAATATGAGCCCAGAAAAACCCCTTTAGCTTATTTTTATATCTGACTGGCGTATGAGGATCCTTATCTGTATCGGCAAATGCGTGATGGAACCTATGATCTGATACCCAGGCTATGGCCGGTCCTTGAAGAGTTGCTGCGCTTACTAGCATCAAGATAAACTCCAAAACCTTATTAATTTTATATGATGCATGGGACCATAATCTGTGGAATCCAAGGCCAACAGAAATATTACAAGCATAATAGGCACCGACAAAAAGAAGTATCTCAAACTTGCCTATGCCATACATCTCACCATACATGATTGCAGTGATGATGATAAAAATTGGTAATATAATAAGGACTGAAGTTGTCAGCCAGTTGATTTGATTAGCTTTTTTCATGAACCGTCTCGTACAAATGAAAATTACGACTGCATTATATGGTTTAGGGCGGCGTGAGTAAAGGCATTTATTCTTTCTTATTTACTCTTTCTTTATTTTATTACCTAGTTTTACCAAGCGTTACTTAGATTTTACGTTGCTGGGGGATGGATTTCAGTGTGTCATCATACGCCTTGCTGGCATAGTCCCCTACCAACTTATCAAGAACACCTGGTGAATTCTGCAACAAAAAGACGTAAGCCATACTCACAACGGCTTTATCTTCGTTCCTAATACTCTCATGCTCGCCTCTTGCTGGCAAGCATGTAGATGCTAAATACTCATTTATGTACTCCTTGTACTGACCTACGAGATGGTTCTTTCTGTTTATAGGATTTTCCATTGCTATCTTCATAGCGAAACTCGTTTTTGGTAAAGATGAAGAATCATTTGCCGGTATCTTGTTGCGCAATTCCCCGCTCTCATATAGCCCTAGACAAAAGGCATCAACAACCTCTGCAGATTTTTGTACTAAATGGTGAGTTTCCAAAGCCTTTTCAGCTATATGATGATATATGCTAGCACCCATATTCTTGCTTCCATCTTCAACAATCGGTCCACCTTCACCATCCGGTTGAAAGAGAGACAGGTAACCACTGGCACTTAATTCATCGGTAAATCTTATACTAATCTTTGCCCTATCTTTAATAACATCTTGTATTGCTAATAACAAAGCATCGCTACTGTGCTGATGCTTAAAGAAAGCAAAGGCTAAATCTTCATCAGTGATAGTAATGTTTTTAATGCAATCTTCAATTTTCTTTCTAGTATCATCTAAATTAGTATTGTGATATGAAGTCACGAGACCATTATCAGCAACTAAGCCTCGTATCTTTTGATATCTCCTATTGGCTTCAATATTCAATAAAAGCTCGTCGTTTAGTCGTTCTAGGTCGGGGTTTATAATTACCGGTTCTTTGATACCAAACAGCTCTGTGGTAACATTAGCACCTTCAAGCATATCTACTAGCTTGATTTCCTTATAAATACCCTGATCTAAATATCCATCTCTACGAATCTCTGTTACATCGCTCTTTAGTATACTAAGATTAAGATAACTCAGCCTTTCTTCGCTCGCATTTGATAGTCCATTGCCCTCCAATTCAAGCATCTTGATTTTACTCTCAGCTATAGAATCACAGAATAACCTCCACTCATGATCAGATAGCTGATCAAATTTACAGCCGACAATAGAAAGCTCAATAAGACCACCCCTAGCTATAGCATCACATAATCTACCAACGCCTGCATCAGCAATGTCTACAGAAGTAAGACTAAGCTTGGAAATACCACCTCCCTCGCTTCCCAGCAGGATGAGATCGCATATTTCACCCATTTGCTTATCTGATAAACGATGATTCTGCAGTTGTACTTCACCAGAAGCCTTTGAAAGGATAGCATCAACCTCGGCTGGAGAGAAAGGCTGCTCTTTATCAACCTGCCCACCGCGGACACTACGTGGGGATAAGGCTGGTTCCGTACGCTTCAGGACACTCCACAGAGATCGCTCTGGTGCAACACCTACACCACCAGCACCAACTCTAATATCATCATTATCCCCACGTCGCATAACGGATCAGCATCGTTCATATTCGTAGTTACTCTAATAGCACATTTTACCGCCTTGTGCAAGATAAATTATCCATTGATATTATCACATATTGCTTAAAAATATTGAATGATTTATAATTGTTCAGTAAAGGTCGTCATAAAAACCAGAGAATAAAGTTTTATAACTATAGATGACGCCAACTATGGATAACATTTTGTATTAATGAATATGCCACTCCCTACCTATATAGAAATTCTCAATACAAGGCTAATGAACCGAACTTGATTTCGCCATACCGAAAAATGTTCTATTGCGATAGCGTCATTTCGGTTTATAAGAAATTGTAAGGGTCTATATCAATCTTTAACTTAAAGCTTCTTGGTATGTTGATGCCCTGCAACCACTGACCAATCAGCCCTTGGAGCGAAATGCTCTTAGCTGCTCTGATTATAAATCTATACCTATAAAATTTCCTAATTTTGGCTATAGGAGCAGGTGAAGGTCCCATAATATACAGATCGTTAGAGGCAAATCGCGGCATGGCTGGGATCATAGTGTCCCTAAACCATTGCAAAAGTTTATGCTCATCTGTGCTGCTGATCATGATTGCAGCCAACTTGCTAAATGGCGGCATGTCAGCACCTTGTCTATTGCTCATTTCCAAGGCATAAAATTGTTTGCTATCCGTTTTGAATATAGTGTCTAACACTGGGTTTTTGATATCGTTCGTTTGAAGAATGACCGCCCCCCTTCTCTCACTCCTACCAGCTCTACCCATGACTTGATGGAGAAGCTGATAGGTTCTCTCTATTGCCCTTATATCACCATTCATATAGCTCGAAATGGCATCAATTACCACAACCAACTGTAGGCGCTCAAAATGAAGCCCCTTGGCCAACATCTGAGTCCCAATCACTATATCAACTTCATGATTCATGATTTTTGCTAAGACATCTTTCGCTTTTTTGCTATCAGACATTGTATCGCTTGTAACCAATAAAGTGCGAGCATTTGGTAAAATATTACGAGTTATTTCCTCCTCAACCTTCTCTGCCCCAACCCCTAGCAGTAACTCGTTTTCCTCCTTACCACAACCATCGCATAATGTTTTATAGGGCTTGGTGTATGGGCAATAATGACATTTGAGATTATTGCTCCTTTTGTGATATACCAAGTGAAACGAACAATTGGGACAACAAGCTTTATATCCACAAGATGAGCACATTGATATTGGAGCGTAGCCCCTCCTATTCACAAACAGCAGGGCTTGATCACCGTCAGCTACGGTTTGCCGCAATAACTCAACTGATCTTTCATGCAGAATAGCCTTA
>CAIOSF010000067.1 GCA_903860855.1 uncultured Alphaproteobacteria bacterium
AGGAGGCTTAAGTACAAAAATCCATGCAACATGCGATGCTTTAGGTAATCCAACTGGATTTTGTCTTACGCCGGGACAAGCTCATGACCTGGAAGGGGCTGATATTCTAATCGAATCCATAGATGCTGGGGCTTTGCTTGCGGACAGAGCTTATGATGCCGATGATCGTATAATTAGCAAATTACAAGCAAGAGGATGTATTGCAGTCATACCATCTAACTATATGTGCACCGCATATTTATACTGTTTTTGCTTTTTTGCTTGATGCATACCCTTTGATGTTTGTGAAAAAGGAAAAAAAACATAGAATATGTGTATAAATCTCAAATACTAGCACTAAGGGTAATAAAAATGCAGGGAAGCTATCCAGTCGCAGATCGGTCAATGAGTGGGGCAGCTGAAGGGTACGATCGGTTCATTCGTGCAAAAGCAAACATAAAATTGATGCTGAATAGCGTGGACGACTCAGAACGTAGTATGATTTTCACTGAGCTAAAAAAATCTCTAATTGATAAGCAAAAGTTCCTTGCTATGACGAGCGATGCAATCGCTGGTCTTATCGGCTTATTGCAATCTCCGTTATATTTTCCTGTATTCAGTGCAATATATGATGCAGATCCAGTTAACTTTTGTAAAGCAAGCGATGATCAGGAGTCATTGCATATGTATATAGTAGCTCACTATTTTAAAGAAGGTTTACTAGACATAGTATGTTTTTTTAAACATGCATTACAGAAAATACCGCAAAAAATGCTCAAGGATGTTGTTGGTGATATTATGGAGAATACTAGGCAACATGCCATAAATGGTTTTCTTCCGTTTAGTAGATATCACGATAACGTAGACTCATTTATCAGTAAGCTTAACAATGGTGCAGAGGAGTTTGCCTTAAAATACATGGCTAACCTAGTGAAATACAAAGATAAGATAGAGAAAGGTATTGACAGAGATCTTCTTAATCAAAGGATTTATAAGTTAAGCGACAAGTTCATGGAATTTATGGGATTGAGATTGACAAGTGAGGTTGGTATTGATGAAATCATCTGTGACACTGGAGGTTTTGTTGCAAAAATCAAACAAGAACAAAATCGAGATGAGAAAGAAGGGAGTCACCGTAGATGAAGGCATAGATCGGGATAAATTCAAAGTTTGAGTAGGGGAACGAGAACAAGGAGTTAACACCAGATGATAAGCTTGCAGCAACTGAGAAACTCATTATAACATAGCGAATAAGAGTAGGGATGTAAGTGAAATTGCTGGCGACAAACCTGGGGGTTTCGTTGAGAAAGTTAAACATGACCATGAACAACAGCAAATTTTGTAGGCCTTCCAATATAAATTCAGAAACCAAGAAAAAAAAATGCAAGAAAGCAAGAGTACACTAAAAAACATGACCAAAAATTTCCATAAAAGTCATGATCCATCATATGTAGCAAATGGTAGTGGATCCATTGGAGAGACTGGAAGTTTTGCAAAGATGGAAGAATATAAGATTTCTTTAAAATCAATAAAAAATGAACAAAAGCTCATTGCCATGACAAAGAGTGCTGTTGTTACTCTTATTAAGGAGTCAAAATTCCCATTTTGGATGTTCAGTCTAAGATATGATGAAAGTCCGGATGGGTTTTATAGAGTAAGCAATAATCAGGAATTGTTACATCTTTACATGGCAAGTATATCCTTTAAGGAAGGTTTATTGGATGTAACTCATTTGAAGCCAACGCTTGAACATATTGAAAATTATATCATGGTCAAATTTTCTTCTTTTAGTAGATATTACGATGATAAAGATGCATTTCTCAGCAAGCTTAGCAAGGGTGCTGAGCGATGCTCTATAATATACATGGCTGAGATGGAGAAAAATCTTGGCCAACAAACAGCTTTTGAATCCAAGAATTATTCAATTGGGTGACAAATTTATAGAGTTTATGCAATTAAGATTGACAGATAAGGTCACAAATATTAGCCAAATTGTTGATGAAAAACCAGGTGGTTTTTCCGAAAAAATTAAGCAAGATAAAAAGATCAAAGTAAGAAGCGCGGCATAGCTAATACCAGGTCCCGCTTTTAGCTACTACCTCTTTGACTTCGCCCTTGGTCCATTACATGTGGGCTTGTCTATTACATCTGGGAACTGGTATAACATATGGTGCATCTGACTGTTTAGCTTTTATACAGTGGCGGTTGCAGATCTCTCATTGCTTTGTGCAGAAGTTAGTATTACAGCTGAGTAAGGTGTTGTGAATGTCGGCTCTCTACCAGATTTTCCTGTGGTGCTTGGTTTTAACAATTATTTTTTATTTACTCATAGACATCATTAGTTATAATGGCGTCCATTACATCTCGATACATACCATTTTTTCCATGATTTTAGATTTTCTGATAAGTTTAACAAATTTCATACCAGTGGCGTTAGCTGATGAAGCAGTCGATACAGTATCTACAGCCACTGATGCAGTGAGCTCGTCATCTTGGACTAGCGTCGCTCCACTATTGCTCATAATGGTCGTCTTTTATTTCTTGGTGATAAGGCCTCAACAGAAAAAAGTGAAAGAGCACCAAAATATGCTAGGTGGATTGAAAAAAGGTGATAAGGTCATAACATCGGGTGGAATAATGGCCACCATAGTTCGTATAGATAACGATAACAATGTCTTGACACTAGAGATAGCTGACAATGTTAATATTAAAGTAAAGAGGGAGTTTGTTGGCGAGATTGTAACGCCACAAGGGACATAATTGAAGATAACTAAATTAAAGATATGAATCCAGACAAGAGAGCATTGGGGAAGGGGCTATCGGCCTTACTCAGCGAGACTTCCGGTTCCGTTGGCAATGCTGTTGTTCATAATAGTATGAATGGAGCTAGTCAAATAGCCAACTTACCTATTAGATGTATAAGATTCAATCCCAATCAGCCACGCAAAAATATTAATCACGAGGATATAGAGGAGCTTGCCAATTCAGTGAGAGAGTTTGGTATTCTGCAGCCGATCATTGTTAAGCAGATTGATAATTCAGAATATCAGATCATAGCTGGCGAAAGAAGATATCACGCTGCAAAAAAAGCTGGATTGCTTGAAATCCCTGTGGTGATAAAAACGGTAAGTGAGACAGTTTCGTTTGAAATCGCCATTATAGAGAATGTTCAGAGGCAAAATTTAAGCTCACTAGAAGAAGCTGAAGCTTATAAAAAACTCATCGATGAGTTTGGTCACACGCAAGAAAGTTTGTCGCAGAAAATAGGCAAAAGCCGGAGCTTTGTCGCGAACACCATGAGGCTTTTGCGTTTACCAGATGAGGTAAAGCAACTGATTCTGGATGACAAGTTATCTGCAGGCCATGCTAGAACTATTGTAAATAGCGATAACCCCTTAGAGTTGGCGAGAAAAATTATAGAAAATAATCTCAGCGTTAGAGAAACAGAGGCATTATTAAAGAAAATAGAGAATAGCAAGAATAATGGAGTAAATAGCTCAAAAGAATCTAGTAGTAATAATGGAAGAAAAAGCTCTTTTAATGAGATGATGGAAGGGGAATATATACAGCAAATCGAGGAAATGCTCCATAAAGCACTAAAAACACCTATTAAAATACGAGTAAAGAATAACAAATGCCAAGTTATCATTAAATGCGGTGGCATGGAACAGCTTGATGCTATAGTGGCAAGATTGGGCGGAGATTTGGTTGATGTTTAAATAGAGCCTGTCATCAATTGAACTACCAAAACCGCAGCACCATCGTCCTGAACTTGTTTGGCTTGTGTCCTTGCACCTTTCAGGATGATACGATTCGTGGGATTCCGAGATGCAAGGGCACAAGCCAAACAAGTTCAGGACGACCAATCGGCTCTGCACATTTGTAAATTCTCATATATTGATTTAAATTGATGAACTGGAACTGTATTACCGAAATTTGTAAGCGTTTTGATCTCGGATCACTTACGACTCAGCCAACTAGAGTTTCCGGTGGTTTGCTGAACTTGATGTGGCGTGCTGATACCGATAGTGGGGTATATGCAATTAAGCAACTTTCAAAGCATATTGACCTGAAGAACGATAATATCAGAAACAATTATGAATTGACCGAAGATATTGCTTATCATTTTTCTCAACAGGATATTCGAGCCATAAGTGCTTTAATAAAAGAGGGAAAGCATCTTATTATGGTTGAGGATAGTGGTTTTCTGGTATATCCATGGCTAGAAGCGAGAGGTTTTGATAACACATGGATATCCAAGCATCATGCTCTGCAAATTTCTGCAATCATTGCAAAAATGCATCTTATTAACTTAAAGATTAACTTAAAGGTAGTCGAGGCATCGGAGGCGGAGTTAGGTATTCATATTTCACATAGGATCAATGAGTCGGACAGGATCAGTGAGTTAATCAATAAAGCCGCAAATCTCGATTATTCCTTCACTATGGATTTGCAGAAGAATGAAAAGAATCTTCTTACAATAAATAACCTTTATCAAAATGCTATACCTGTCTTGAAGGAATCCTCAGTTATTAGTCATGGAGATCTGGACCAAAAGAATGTATTATGGGACGGTAGCGATCGACCTATTCTTGTTGATTGGGAATCTGCCCGTAAAGTTAATTCTACATACGAAATAGCGAATACTAGCCTGGATTGGAGCGGTATTGCCACAAATAGTTTCGATGAATCTATTTTTGTCAGTATGATTGGCCTCTATAGAAATGCTGGTGGCAGCATAAATAAAGATCACCTAGAGGCAGCTTTTCATGGTGTTTTAGGTAATTGGCTTAATTGGCTGATTTTTAATATGGAAGGTTTGTATGTCAATATAGAGTCAGGTACTCATGAGCAACAGGCTTTAAATATAGAGCAAATAAGAGGAGCCCTGGCCACGATTCTTCAATTAAAAAGCGTCATACCTAAATTAATGAAGAATTCATTTGAATAATAAATATGATATTTTTAGGCCTGACGAATGAAGAAGTTCTACTTATCAATAGCGCTCCAGATTACCACCATTTTTATGGCCCTCACGATCTTCCTGGCTCGAGTGCACCATTGTTTTGCTGACATACCTAGCCCATCACATCTCCAGGCGATATCGGAACAACAAACAAAGAATAACAAGATCATCTCCGCCCTCTCTACCAGTAGTCAGGATAAGAATAGCAAAAACAAGGTTATTTCCAAGGTTACGGCTACTAAAGCCGTTCCATCAAAGACCACCTCCAAGACTGCTCAACATAGTAGTTCACCAAAAACTGGAGACTTTGCTCGATGCCTAAGAGCTATAGATTTCTATGAGCAAAAATATAATATCCCTCGCAACCTTCTCTATGCTTTGACCATAGTTGAGTCGGGAAAGTGGCAAGAGGAGCACGGCGTATCCCTCCCATACCCTTGGGTGCTAAATGTTGAGGGTGAGCCACATTTTTTTGAAAACAAACAGCAGGCAGCTGTTTTTCTAAGAAAAGCAATAAATCAGGGAAAAAAGAGCATAGATGTAGGATGCGGCCAGGTCAATATTCATTATCACGGCCATCACTTTGAGAAACCAGAGAACCTCTTAAATCCTGTATATAATATAGCATATGCCGCTTATTTCGTTGCTCGCAACTTTGCTGAAAGTGGTAGCTGGTCAACGGCCATCTCTCAGTATCACTCTCGCACACCAGAACTAGGTAGAATCTATTGGCAGAGAATTCAAGATACTATGAAAAAGATTCACAAGCATAGAGATCAGTATGATGCTTTGAGAGCTACTCACTCTGTTAAGTTGAATCGTATAAATGTCAATCGTGCCAAGTTGCTAAATAAGAAAAGTAGAACCAACCAAAACATAACTGTCCAAAATGTAGCCAATAAAGTTATTGATGCTAGAGGTAATAAAAGTAACAGTACCAGGATCAGTGGGGGCAAAGCAATACCAGTTGTAGGTGTTGACGCCAGGAAAGCAAGTCGGATTAAGCAAAGTAATGTTGGCATGAATGGGGAGGGAATTGTTGGTTCAAACAGCAATGTATTACCAAATGATAACTTGCTAAAAAACGTGAATTTACCAATAATTCATGTGGATGGAGATATTGCTGTTAGTGGTAGCGCAGATGGTCGTAGAGTAGTCGATCTTCCCACGAATCAGGATATAGAAATGTTCGCTGAAGGAGGATAGTTATATGCTTTATCTGGAGATCGAGGCAAAGCATTGATGTTCTATCTCAATAAAGCAATACTCTAATGCAACAAAGTCTCTTTCGCCTCTATGATTTTACTTGCTAGGTACTGAGATCCCCCCTTGTCTGGATGGTTAACTAACATTAGCTTCTTGAAGGTTGCCATGATCTCATTGTGCGATGCCGTCTCGCTGACACCCAAGACATCTCTTGCTTCCTGGATTGACATGCGTTTTTTGCCCATGCTATCCCAATTGCTTTGCCCACTTGCATGATTGTTCCAACTGTCTCCGGTATCGTGTTTACCGTTCCTATCGCTGCTATTACGCTGATTCCTATAATCGTTGTTACCAGGCTTTGTGAAATCATTAGGTTGGAATGATGTCATTGACTTATGCAAGTGCATCAATAAATTGCGCACAAGGCTACCAAGGTTACCTTGATTGCCAAACTGGCTGATGAATAACGACAAAACTGGTCTCACAACCGCTCTTACGAAGGAGAATGCGAAGTATAAGATGATTATTGTAAGTATTGAACCCATATCAATAGATTTATAAGTCTCTCTGTATAGTAAACAATATCTAATATCCTGGATTCTAACAGACTTTAGCTAAAAAATCTTCTTGAAATAGCTAAGCAAGTTTTAGTTTTTTATAGATAATTCACAATTTTCATAAAAACTACATATTTTGCATGTATATCTAGACGCATAAGACAGTAAATAAATCTTACAATTAGGGAAAAATAACAAATGTCATTTTTATCAGCACTTGGTGCTCTAGTAAAAAACTCAGCAATAAATATTGCCACCATAGCTTCATATGGTGCGGCATCCATAGGCGAGTTTAAGAATATTGGCTTAAATGCCCTAAGCAATGGTGCATTGTTTTATGGCATTGGCTCAAGCGATAAGGCAATTGGGGAGATGGGGGCCGTTGGCATGGGTGGTTTTGCCGCAGCCTTGACAGCAGCAGATGATTATCTGGTGCAAAATACAATAACTAAGACGAGCTATTTAACCACCACCGCTATAGGATCATTGATTGGATACAAGTTAACTAATGATTTTATCGACATTGTGCCCGGTCTTATGGAGGATGGTTTTGTTCTTGGTCACGATGATAAGCTTATATGCAAGGTTATGGCCGGAGCTGCTGGAGCTATTGCTGGTTTGGCTACATCATATTTCACCGATTATTCCGTTCTCGATATGATAAGGGGGCCAGGTAAGATATTGGGTGGGCAATACAGCGATATGCAGGCTATTGTAGGTAATAGTGAAAAAATTGCGGGTGACCTGAGGGAGATGGCTACTCTTTTAACCGCTTCAGCACTGACAATAACAGCGGCGGAATGCGCTGTTAAGCCGCTAGTACCAGCGGATTTTGCCCCTCTGTTACCATATCTTGGTATAGCTAGAAGTCTCTTAGTGATGGGAGCTAGTCAAGCTATATCATCTTGTTATGTTGGCGAGATGACTAGTGATATAGAAAGAGCTTTG
>CAIOSF010000068.1 GCA_903860855.1 uncultured Alphaproteobacteria bacterium
CTCCACTAGCGATAGAAAAAGATTGACCATCTTGTTGTACACCCGATTGTATGCCATTATCCCCATTACCACAGATCTCTCCGCCTCCGCTACCTGCTCCCTCCTCATCTTTCAATCTATCTTTTTGTTTAGCGATGGCGATGACAGCATCGTCTTTTGTTATTCTACCGTCTTTGCCCGTTCCTTTTATATGGCTGAAGTCGAGATTATGTTCTTCTATCACCCTACGGGCCGATGGGGACGGAAAGTTCTTACCATTCAATGAAGACGGATAGGCAAGGTCGATTTGCGCATCATTAGGTGCAAGCGATTTGGTAATATCGCCGTTTGATGGCATAGCACCACTAGTCTTATCACCAACAAGCTGCCCTCCACCGGTTGGTGCAGCACTGGTCGTAGTGCTATCAGAGCGCTCTCTTATATCGCTCATATCAACACTCTGATCAACAACTTCCACAACACCAGGTTGCATTTGTCCCAATAAAGCCCCTTTAGCGACGGTATCACCTGTTTTAGCAGCTATCTCCGTAAGTTGCCCATCGGCTGGAGCAGTAACTTCCAGTGTTACTTTATCTGTCTCAAGTTCTACTAGCAACTCCCCGTTTTTAATCAAATCTCCAAGCTTTTTATGCCACTTGGCTACGGTTGCTTCTGTTACTGATTCACCTAGTGTTGGTACCTTAATTTCCACCATATTGCTCTCTTTGATTCACCTTTATTTTATTTTTTCTCTATTTCAAAACTCTCTCTTGTGTTCATGACTCATTAAAGCGTCATAGCAATACTCAACAATTCATTTTGCTCCTTTGCATGGACTTTGGCAAATCCGGTGGAAGGAGAAGCTGATGCTTGTCTGCCTACATATTTTAATGACGGACAATGGTGTTTAGCTTTAGCTAATAACTCATCCATTATCGGTTTCACGAACGAATAAGCCCCCATATTTTCATGCTCTTCTTGACACCAAGCTATCTCACACTCATTATATTTCGCTAATAAAACCAGGATATCATCACTTGGAAATGGATATAGTTGCTCCAATCTTACCACAGCGATCGTATCTTTCTTATAGGCACCCACATTTATATCAGATCCATTTTTCTCTTCTATGCTCTTCTCCGCGCCCTGACCTTTCTGCTCTTCGGTCAGCACTTTCTGTTCAATTGATTCCTCTTTACCAATTAATGACTGCCTTCTCTCAACTAAATCATAATATACCTTGCCGCTACAAAGGATAAGGCGTTTTACGATTTGAGGACTATCTATACTAGTATCGTCTATTACCGGTATAAACTCTGTTCCATCTGCCATATCACTCAATTTGGAAACAGCAAGTTTATGACGCAACAATGATTTTGGCGTAAATACAATCAGTGGCTTGCGGTGTTTAGCATGAATTTGACGGCGAATAACATGAAAAAATGATGCTGGAGTTGTACAATTGCACACCCTCATATTGTCCATAGCACACATTTGGAGGTATCTCTCAATTCTAGCTGATGTGTGCTCTGGTCCCTGCCCTTCATTCCCGTGAGGCAGTAAGATGACAAGACCACTCATATATAGCCACTTAGCTTCACTTGAGGCTATATACTGGTCAATTATCACCTGGGCACCATTTGCAAAATCCCCAAACTGACCCTCCCAAATCGTTAGGCTATTGGGCCTTGCAGCGCTATAGCCGTACTCAAATCCCAATACACCAAATTCCGAGAGATTACTATTATGTATAAATAAACTACCTTGCTGACCAGGATATAGATTATTCAAAGGGGTATACCTATCTTCATTCTCCTGGTCGGTCAATACAGCATGTCTGTGAGAAAAAGTACCCCTTTCAACATCTTCCCCCGTGAAACGAATATTATACCCCTCATCCAAGATCGTTGCATATGCCAGCGACTCTCCAACACTCCAATCCAATCCTTCACCATTCGCTATTGCCTTTGCTCTGTGATCTAGCTGCCTGGCTATCTTGCTATTGAGATCAAAATCTGATGGAATCACACATAATCTATTGCCAAGCTCCACTAATTTCGGTATAGGAACTCCAGTCGTAACGTTGGGATTAGAATCGTCAGTGGGAAAATACTGCTGCCATAGCTTACCAGTGCAAGATGAAGTTATTCTGCTTCGAACATCTTCTAATGATTTAGGTGATTCATAGCTCCCTGCTGTTGCTAACTCTTCCTCTAGCATCTGAACGAATGAACCTCTCATTTTATCGTAATCCTCAGATGTTATAACCCCTTCCCCGATCAAGGTATCCCTGTATATTTCAGTTGGACTACGATGATTTTTAGACTGAATATTCTTATAAGTTATGGGCTGAGTAAACAAAGGTTCATCTCCCTCATTATGCCCATATTTACGATAGCATACTATATCAATGAAGATATCTTTATGAAATGTATATCTATATTCCGTTGCCAAATTTGCGGCAAATAAGATAGCTTCTGGATCATTCCCATTGATGTGCAATACTGGAATATCAATAAATTTTGCTATATTGCTGCAATATCTTGTTGAATAATCATCGAGATTGTTAGTGGTAAAGCCTATCATATTATTAACAATAATATGAATGGTCCCTCCCACATGATAGGCCATCAGCTGGCTCAAAGCTAGGGTTTCCATGACGCAACCCTGACCTGAAACCGATGCATCTCCGTGGATAAGCAATGGTAATACCTTGGTATATGAAGTATCGTTAAGGAGATCTTGTTTAGCTCTACACCTACCGAGTGCTACAGTATTAACACTCTCTAAATGTGAGGGATTCGGTACTATTGAGAGATAAATGTTCTTACCATCTATTATGGTATTATGCGATGCTCCCATGTGATACTTTACATCACCAGGAACAGTTGATGGCAATGATGATGCCCCCATCAGTTCAGCGAATATAACATAATATGGCTTCCTAATGATACGAGTGAGAATGCTTAATCTACCCCTATGGGCCATAGCAATCACCATTTCTTCCATACCACGGGCTGATGCCTTGAGCATTTCCTTTATCGCCACTATTGTCGATTCACCTCCTTCTATCGAGAATCTCTTTTCCCCGGGAAACTTTGTGTGGATAAAATGCTCAAAAGCATCAACAGCTATCATATCATCTAAGATAGCAATCTTTTGCTCTTTGCTAACTTCCATATTACCTAAGTTTTGTTCAAATTTCCTTTGGAACCATATCCTCTCTTGCAAAGATTCGATATGCTCAAATTCTACTCCCACTCTATTAGCATAGGTTCTTTTTAAAAACGATATAAGATCCCTCAATGGCGCAGATTCAGCACTAAATGCACCGAATGTCATGGCCATCACGTCCATATCATCATCAGCAATCCCATAGGTTTTACAGTCAAGTTCTGGTAAATAATCTATTTGTGTCAAACCAAATGGATCAAGCTTTACCTGAGTATGACCAAACTTACGATAGGCATTAATTAATTGGAAAGCAGCAGCATTAAGATCGGGCCTAGAGATGGCATGGTTACCGGTGGGTGCCGCAGATTTGGTCATCACACTCTTGAGGCCACCTTCCTCTTCTGGCTTAGCCTGACCACCTGAGAAGTCTTGACATTCTGAGAAATATTCGCGCCAAGATGGCTCTACATTGTTAGGATTTTGCAAATATAGTTTATATAGCTCTTCCGTGAAATTTATACTAAGAGCTGTATTATCTTGAGGCATTGATGAGGGGGTGATTTTCACAGATATAAGAAGCATTGTAGGAAGAACTCAATGACAAATCAATATAGAATATTGCCATCTTAAATATATCAATATCGTTAGCCCATAGATATGAGCAATATCGTATAATACTTTAATAATACGGGATGTATATAGCGCTATATTTTGCTATCACTCTCTACTATTGATATAATATTACGGAAAATCAATCTGAAGCTTTGTTATACTTTATGTATTCGTGATTGCAAATTAGATGGATCTTCGTTTATGCTCTGGTGATGGCGAAACATATAGATTAGTTACTACCAATAATGGCAGAAGATCATAACCAATCTAAAGGCATAGTTGCAACAATTAAGCTTGTATTTAGAAAGATAAAGCAAGATGGGGTGGGTGTGACGCTAATGCGTTATAAGGCTAGCTTATATCGATATGTAAAGGATATGAGATATAAGCTCCACAATCTATCGAAAACAAACTTTGAACTAGCCATATACCACTTTCAACATGGTAACGTCTCTGATGCTATCTTACGATTCCGCATGCTACGTAAATTCTTTCGCTCTCAGTATAGCAAATACATTGTGTCAGAATATTATTTAGGAAGATGTTATATGGAGGAACTTAAGTATGATAAAGCAAAGGAGCATCTCGCAAATTACCTTAATTCTGATAATACAGAGAAACTGGAAGAAGCTGATTTTTGCCTAAAACTTATTGAAGGTAAGACTTCCGATATAAAAATAGTTCCATATAGCATAATATCTCATAATTTTGACATTGTATCAACTAAATATAACGCAATATTCTTTAATGACAGAGAAAGCCCCCCGCAAAAAGTCATATATAATTTACTACACAAGACAGTGCAGAGGTCCAGTAAACCATTTGCAAATAACATTCTTGATCTTGGGTGTGGTACTGGTATCATTGGGAAATTATGTCGCAATGCAAAGATTGCATCTAATATAGTGGGAATTGATATATCGGAAGGAATGCTAAATCAAGCAGCTAGTCTGCAAATTGACAAAGAACCGGTATATAATTATACGTTCAATACTAATGCAGACCTGTACCTACAAAGTACCAAGATAAATAATAAATATGATATAGTAATTTTATCGAATCTCATAACATACTCCGCAAACTTTACTAATATTTTAGAAAAACTCGATAATTTTACGACAGATCAAGCCATTATAGGCATAACTTTCAGAACTATTGATGATAGGAGTAAGGAGTGGGAGTTTATGACCAGGATAGAGCAATTTTGGTATAATCCTGAATATATCATAACAACAGCTGAGATGCTTGGTTGGCATATTGTAGAAAAAAAAGGAATAAGTTTTATCGGAGGAGAGAAGGGAATGGCTGTGGTCATTTCAAAGGTACCTTTATTATTAGAATCTGATGACTTGCAAGTGCAATCACAAGCTGAAGGAGCGGCCAAGGAGGTTAAGTTCAAAGATGATATGAACTTGAACACAGAAGGATACACTGAAGCGGGCAAGGAGAAGAAAGAATAGTAGTGGCTAAGATTGGCGTAGTTGGCTCAATATTATTATTTGTGACTCTTATCCTTGGGGCCTTAGGGTGTCTGCTGCTCTATTCAACCTCTGGTGGTTCATATGAGCCATGGGCCGAAAAGCAAGCCTATACAATCGCTGCTTTTTTGTTTGTAATTCTGTTTTTACAGTTCGTCCCTCTGAAACTTATCTGTAAATCATCGTATGCTCTCTATTTAATATCACTATTTCTCCTAATAATCGCTGATTTTCTGGGACATACAGCAATGGGTGCCCAAAGATGGCTTAGATTGGGCGATGTGAATTTTCAACCATCAGAGGTATGCAAACTAGCAATCATCATGTCATTAGCCCGTTATTTTCATGAATTAAGCTTTAATTCAATAGGTAACATTTGGTCATTACTGATACCACTTGTAATGATATTCGTTCCAGTAGCCTTAATTCTGCGTCAACCTAATCTTGGTACAGCTGTAATAATAGTCATTTTCTCTGGCATGATATTCTTTGCAACTGGCGTGAGAATATGGAAGTTCGCCGCCGTTTTGATTGTGATTTCAATTAGCGTACCTCTGGTATGGCATGATATGCATGATTATCAAAAGCAAAGAATAACAACTTTTCTTCATCCGGAAGATGATATCTTAGGCTCAGGCTATAATATAATGCAGTCAAAAATTGCCATAGGTTCTGGTGGCTTATACGGAAGGGGGCTATTATCAGGCACTCAAACCCAATTAAGCTTCTTGCCGGAAAAACATACAGATTTTATCTTCACTGTATTGGCTGAGGAGTTTGGGTTTTATGGGGTTGCTCTGACTATATTTTTATATAGTATTCTCTTGATATCATGCTATATTATATCTATAAAATGTCGCTATCATTATAGTAGCCTACTTAGCGTGGGCATTGCATCCATGATTTTCATCCATTTACTAATCAATGTTGCCATGATTTCTGGTCTAATTCCTGTCGTTGGTACTCCCCTGCCACTGCTATCTTATGCTCGCTCCAACTTGGGCATAACAATGCTTGGTATAGGCTTGGTGCTCAACTCATACAGTAACC
>CAIOSF010000069.1 GCA_903860855.1 uncultured Alphaproteobacteria bacterium
AGGAAGAATTTTCTGATCTTGGTATTGAAATAGCAAATAATGAGACGGATAACCTGAAAACTGTTGGGCAAATCATTCAGTATATTAAGTCATTTGCTGATAAGTAAAGGTGCCAGTTTCTGCTTTGCCTTTGACTCGTCCATTCCATGTGGCAAATTGGTATAAAAAGAGAGACGATATTTATCATCTTCAAAACCAAATACCGTCATCCTGAAATGCAATAGACAAACAAAGTGTAAGTCAAACAAGTTCGGGGTGACTAATCGATTCTATATAAATTCCTTGACACTGTATATTCGACTAACCAGCGAATCTACATTTCTATTGCGTTTGCATTACGGTTAGTAATCAGGTTCACAAAATTAAATGCCTCCCTTGCTTTTGGTTCTACCAGAGCATCTAATGCTGGTCGTGTAATATGGCCTAGAACATTCTGCTGAAAGTCCAACAGACCAGCACCAACAGCCTGTCTTGCATTATCACCAATACCTAATAGTTCCGAAGCAAATATCTTGATTCTTCTGCATAGGTAGGCAAGGCAATTGATCACAGTATTAATAATACCTATATTACATACTGGTGCATTGCGTCTACGAAGCTCATTACTCACATCTATTGAGAGTGTAGCGATATCCTGTCTCATATTGTCTGGTATGAGAGCAGCGGCGCTATCACCATCGTTTTGATGGTTCCCATAACGTAATCTATGGGACCTAGCTTCTATACCATCAGCTATCATATTAACCAAATCACGATTAGCTTGACCATGTGATGATATTAGTCTATGAAACGGACCGTTAGCTGCTAATGGCTGATGATGCACAGGTGGATTTACAACGTGTATTGGCGCTATCACGTCATGCGGTATTGCTTGGGGGGGCATCTGGAATGGTAGTTGCAGAGCAGCGGCAAAGTTATGAGCAATTGATGGAGGAAGGTTGTTTAGTCGAAAAGCGGCGACTTCTTGCTGAATAATTTGTTGTTGGATCCCACTCAATACGAGAGAAGAATGACCTGTCTTTGTTGTTAATATTATATCTGCTGGACCAGGATTCTGATTGCTATAGATAACATTGTAGGTGTTATTGAAGAACGATTGAGTTTCTAGCTTAAGGCCAAGTTTATTGGCAAAAGCCATCCTTTCTAGATCAATAGTTGAATGTGTGCTTAATGATAATAGATGATTTATGACGCTAACACCATCGCCAATACCTGCCATAGCTGCTTCGCCGTCAACAAACCCCCCGTTTATACCATTCATGCCAAAATCCTCTATCACATCAGAAGCCCCTTCCATTATTATAAAGCTGGCCAGTGCAGACAGCCCCAAGCTCAGTAGTGACGGTACTGGCGCTAACTGGGCGCTAAAGTCTCCATTAGCAATAGAGACTAGTTCTATTACTGTAATCTGATCATCACGTATGCGGGCGATGATATCTGTGATGCTACCAGCTTGAGGTGTAAAATTCAATTGGCGGAAGTTTATTGTAGCCTGATTAACGCCATCATGAGCGCAATTAAAGTTATTAAATCGACCAATTGCGACTGTAAGTTGATTAAGCATTGCTCTACCACCATCGACATCACCAGATTTAATTCTGGTGGCCGCCTCGATCAATGTCCCCCACATCAACGACCTTTTACCGCAGTTCTGATCGCCTCTTATTGCGACTCTCATTTTTTGATCGGTATTGGTAGCATTGTGCCAATTTATAAGGTTTTGGTTATTATTCAGCCAACCTAGATTATTTGCGTTTACATCCCCCCAAGGTCGATCATCTTTAACTATGCCCGGGAAAACATCCCACAAAGTATTCGACACTTGTTGGTTATTTAAACGGCCTTGCATACCTTGTCTTATGCGGCCTAGAACTTGTTGGTTATTGTTTTCGATGTTTTGCATGATTTCGTTAAATAAAATATGTTTTGATTGATATAAGCCAATGCTAAACGACTTATATTAAAATCATGTGAATCATTCCATATCTTTAACAAATATAACCTAACAAGCTGCTATTTTACATGTTATTGCCATTGTAGTTTATATACATTATAGGTTTATAACCTACCCCATCTCCGTGGATCATCCTTCAGAATAACATGGCTTATAACCTTTGAGACACCACCAATACCTGATGTAATCAATAAAGCTTTATCCAACTCCACCTTGCTTTGCGCTATGCCAAGTAGATATACCACTGAATGATTAACATCAACCACGTAGTTGCTTGACATGAAATTTTTCTCCAGCAAGAATTTGGTGCGGATCTCATTTGCAATCCAGACATCTTTGGTGCTATCAAGCAATTTTCTCGAAGCAATCTGGATCTCGTTTATTACCTCATGGACGCCTCTCACACTCCAAGCTATTCTGATAGCATCATCTATATATTTCTGCTCTGACACACTACCAGTAAGCAAGGCCCTCCCCTCGAACACATTGACATTGATAGCTCCAAAGGCTTTATACCAATCAACTTGAGATAACTCATAGCGAATACGATTAGCTATCGTTTTATCATCGACTATACTACCCATTGAACGCTCATCAGTCGCTACCATACCAGTCGTTGCAACCGAAAGAGGAGCGACAACGGCACATCCGTTCAGAAAAAAGCAGGCTGCCAATAAGGCTGAAACAATAGGGATTTTATATGGAATTATCTCTGACTTGGTCATTTTGTTCCGTGTCATAATTTTGCCATGGGCAAAGAATCTCAGTTTATCTGAAGAAAGATACATATTAATGAGGAAATATTGTCTATAACACAAGATCCTAAAGAGAAATTCTCGATTGAGCAAGGTTTCTTTAGTTGTTATTTCCTTCAAAACCTGAGCTCAGGGCCTTGCTGTGATATTTTTCTTCATGTTGAGTGAAGTGGTTCTCTGAAAACTTTATAACTCAACGCCTTTAGATACGGCAAATCAATTTCTTTATCCAAAACTAGGGTTATTTACACCAAGTTCTGCTTTTAACTAACTATTAAATGCAAAGAGCAGCTTGCAATGTCTTACTATTTTTCATTAGGATCATTAATAGTAGGAGTATGTCATGAATTAATATTATAACTTTCTAAGTTTGCGCTTGGTACTTTGGCCAGCCGATCATTTGTCCACTAAATATGACATCCACAGTCTACTGATTAATATTTCATCAAATTCATAAAACGAGGTTTTTTTATGATCAATCATAAATCGTCGGTATCGTCTCTTAGTACAAGCGGTCTTACAGACGACCCAAAATTGCCAGTCTTGTTAACTAATAAAAGCGGTCTTAACGATGACCGTATATTTATAACAATCAAGGGCAAGATAGCGACAGATCCTACTAAACCAACTGTATTACAAGAATGTTTCGCAAAATTTGATCCAACAACGAACACTTGGACTTATGATCCGGTAACCCAAAGCACCAATTCTAAAGATTATACTTACTCATTATTAGACCTAGCATCTCAAGCCCAAGATGGAGGGTATGCCATTAATCTTGTCTACATAGCTTCGGACGGGTCTTCGTCTCAGTAGATAACCCAGTAAGATTTGATATGCAAAAAGCTGCAGATGGTAGTGTGGCAATAATAGAACCGGATATCTTCAAAACTACCGACCCAAACTATTATGTTCTATATGATAAAGCAGAATTCTCGTTTAATGATGGTGGGTTATGGGCAGACCTAACCGCTGTGGACTTCTGGTCTCTGCCGTTGGCGATGCATGTTAACAATAATCCAGGCGGGATTGCATATGCTGGACCTAAAGATGCAACTCTAACCAGAGAAAAAATTATCTCTAACTTGCATAATGATTTCAATACTTATACTCAAGGAAAGAATTCTACCGTTATAGGCAACTGGGAAGGGTTATTTTTAAACTATACTTCGCCCCAAACAGCTTCAGATCCTACCGAAAATACAATGCTACGCGTTGTTGCTCCAGCTAAAGCCATGCTGCGAGCTGATAAGGCGCTACAATTTCCTCAAGACTATCTTGGACCATACATAGATATTATATGGAATTTTTATAAGCAACCTGGTAATGCACTTCAAGTAGACTGTAGCGAACTAGTAGGAGATGATGTATTTCAGAGTCAGTATCAGGCTACTCATGGAGGAAAGGCTTTCCAGAGCACCTATTCCATCTTTACAGGTAGTGTAAACAATAATGGGGATTTTGTTTTTACCAATAAAAATCCCACTCCCGACAGCATAACCATCACTAAACCTATTTCTAATAGTTCTTCTATTAATGATAGCGTATCTTCTGTTACCTCAAATGGTACTACTATTGCTGTGCCATTTTTTGCAGGGACACTAACTACAACGAATTACCCACCGAACATAGCTCCTGCAAACCACACAATCGATGCTGTGATTGCGAGAGATATGTGCGCAGCTTTCGATGTTGATCTATTAGGGAAGCCTAATATAGCACCTCTTAGTAAGACTTACTTTTCCAATGCTAATAAGCAAGGCTTATTTTTCCAGGATAACCCTTTATATACAGGAGTTAGGGTTCCATATGATGTATATTCTAGAGCTATCCACAATGAAATGATTACATATGCATTTGCTTACGACGATATATTAGGTCAGGATGGCACTATATCTGGAATAGGTCTTGGTACCCTTTATATCGACATAGGTAATTTGAGCGGCACTAATATACCAAATTTGCATCCAAATGATGGAATAAAATATAATGTTAGTTTCGTGATGGGAGTAACTGAAGATAATGAGATCTACGATGCTAATTATAATGGCACTAAGATTACGAGCAATACAAGATTAACTGGCGTTATTTCTCCTCTAAATATAGGCTATCATAGCGCAGGGGCTGCACAATCAGCGGGTTATGATGAAACCATGTCAATCAGTCTTGATCCTCTGTATTTTGACTTTAGTGATTACACTAAAGAGATAGATGGAGTGATATTTAGTAGCGTTGATGGTTACAATATTGGCGTTATAATACCAGCTCCTCCCCCAGATTACATGGGGTAGCCAATGATATGTTCCCGAGAATAACTGCGTTAAAAGCTGATTGGCGTTGCCGAGAGACAGGTTTTCCTGTCTTCGGTCATTAGCTCAGTTAAATTCTGGAATCTGGAATTATGATCATTTATAATGCTAGCCCATGAATTTAACAATTGTAATCACAATACCTATGGAGGTGGTTACTCGGGCGATAAACATACCAACAATCCATTTAATGACTTTGGTTTTACTTTTTTCTATCCTGCCGTCAAGTCTTTCTTCCATTGTCCCCATATCTTTTCTCAAACCATGTTCCATGGTAGTCATATCCTTGCTCAAACCATCGATTTTGCCATCAA
>CAIOSF010000070.1 GCA_903860855.1 uncultured Alphaproteobacteria bacterium
CAGCATTACCATGTTTGGATTCGAATCTAAGAGTGACAATAGCATATTTCTCTGCTTAACTAGCGTTCAAGGGGTGGGTGGAAAGGCTGCTATATCTATAATGAGCAAATATAGTACTGCTGAGTTGGTAGACATTATAAGGCAGAAACAACAAATCTCACTGCAGTTAGCGAGCGGAATTGGGCCAAAATTAGCATCTAGAATCGTAAATGAGCTATCTAATCATAAGATTATCATAGCGCATTCTCAGCATTATGACTCACAAGAGTTAGACGTTACCAGGGACCAATCGTCATCAAAATCAATTCTTAGCAAGCATGCATCCTTCGGAATACAAGCTTTAGTGCATCTTGGCTTTCATAAACAACTCGCAATTTTAACCGTTAATCAAATTATCAGTCGACTTATTGAAAATAAAGAAGTAATAAGTGAAGAGGATTTGATAAAAATGGCACTAGCAGAATTGGGGCGCAAGCAATAAGCTTACCCGATGAGTAAGAATTTATATATGATGGTACAAATCTTTGCGTCTTTATTACACCTTGACTTAGCAAACCTATTGCAGGAGGTACGGTGCCTGGAAGAGATAGGTATAGATGGCATTCATGTTGATATTATGGATGGGATATTCGTGCCCAGTATCGCCTTTGGTCCTTTGATGATAAAAACAATTCGCCGACATACAAAGCTACCAATTCATTGTCACATGATGATATCAAGGCCCCATAAATATGCAATTGATTTTGTTGAGGCTGATGCAGATTTAATTATTTTTCATGTAGAATCAACCTCTAATGCTGATCAGCTAGCGCGAGAAATTCGCAGCTACGGTAAAGGTGTAGGAGCCGCCCTAAATCCCGCCACTCATGAATCAACCTTGGAGTATCTATATAATATAGTAGATCAAGTTTTGGTAATGACAACAAATCCAGGTGTTCCTATTCAGAAATTCCAAAACGAGTATATAAGGAAAATTGATAATATTAACACCGCGATGCAATCGTATCATTGTGTAGAACTTGGTGTTTATGGTGATATTAAGGCGATAAATATCGCAGATGTAGTTCAAGCTGGTGCTCATCATGTTGTTGTTGGAAATGCCTTGTTGCACGGCACGAATGGTCTTAGTGGCACTCATCGTCAACAGATCATGAAAAACAATCTCGATGAGATGAAAGCAAAAGTAGCTGAGATTACTGATAGTGACTGCCAATCTTAATAACAATCCACTAATATATTGCTTTAATTTAAAAACTTTTAAAATATCATTATATAAACCAAAGGGTTATTGAGTAATTTATCCAAATCTTAAAATTAAGTGATCATTTATAATAAATTATGTAAAAATCACCATAGTATTCATTAAACTTTGATACTAAAGGCAGATACTATCCTTAAGTTGATATATATAACTCCGTTCCGTACGCAATGATCAGATCTCGTTCGCATTTGAAGATGAAATTATAGTTGGTTAGGTTTGTTATATGCTACGAGTCTATTTAAAGAAATAAAAGCAATGGTTTTATCTTGATGAGTAGGCGACACAACAATATCTTGATATTAATCAAACTAGGAGAGTTAAAATGCTAGATACATTAAACAATAAATATGTGCAGACAGGCGTAACTACTGGCTTAGTTGCAGGAGTTATGGGTACGCTATACAGCCAATGCGGGAAAACCCCAGGCAATGAATACATGAAATATTACCTGCCAATATCGACGTCTGCAACATTGCTTATGCCAACGCTTAGTAAGCATGTGTTCCAGCCAGCTACTCATTATGCGGCATCACTTATAACCTCTAATGAGAAAAGCGTAAATTCGGTTGTTAAATTTGTCGATGAAGCCTTAAATATGACATTGTTGTCTTTGGAAATGTGTTCGGCTTACTATGGATGCATGTCTAATAATGCTACTGCGAATACATTTAATGCAGCCTTGGCATTTGGAGCTTTGCCGGAATTAACCTGTAAAATTGCTAATGGTAAGCTTGATAACGTGCTTAAGGACGTTGGAATAGCTTTTACTTCTGCTTTGGCGAAAAAGGGTCTTGAGCAGGTTATGAAGGATGGTTTACTACATGCTGGCGCTCTAGAAGATAATGCTAAAGGCAGTTATTATAACAATAAGCTTACTATTCTGGTAGCATCTACTCTAGCTGGTACTATTACAAAAGACACTCTGAAAGGAGGTGATCATACTATGTTCGTTAAAGATGCTGTAGCTAGCCTGACTAATAACCTGCTCTACGATATGGCGATCGTTGGCCAAGGACTTAATAAAACCGTTGGGGTTCATGATTTTAGTCGCGATGTTGCTGAGATTGCTACTATTGAAATACTCCAGCCTTATTTAAATGACATTATCTTTGGAAGCTTGGGGGGTGGTGCACCGCAAGAAGTTATACTAATTCCAAGTATAGGAATCGATGGATTCTTGCATAACTAAAATAATAATGTACTAAAAGTTGTATTATTGTGCAAGCGGGTAAGCTGGGAAAAAGCCCTCTCAGCCCCTTGCCTTGAAGCAAAACTTAGTGTAGAATCCATCCTCAATTGGGGCTGTGGCGCAGTTGGTAGCGCGTTTGAATGGCATTCAAAAGGTCAGCGGTTCGATCCCGCTTAGCTCCACCAGAATCGTTCTATTAGTGAAATGTTACTATATGCAAAGTCGACGAATCACTTAGAACTGACCAAGTTGAGACTTGGTTATTTGTCATGACTAAATAAAGCCCTACCTATTTTTCAGATCATGTATAGTTTGGTCATTATGTCGATAAGCGCTCAAGAAGCTGATAAGTTCAAACGAGAAATTGAAGACATCATATCCCTGTTGCGGAGGCATCTTTGACTGGGACAGTGCAAATAATACTCTAAAAGATCTCAATAAGAAATGCGAAGCTGAAGAACTTTGGAATGATTCAAAAGCAGCAAGAGGACTATTGCGAAAACAAAGCTACCTATCTGATCAAATATCATCAATCCACAAGCTATCTGAGAGATTTGCAAGCATTGTAGAGTTATCACAACTTGCAAAGGAAGAACAAGATGAAGCTATGATTTCTGAAAGCGACGATGAGCTAGTGAAGATTTATAAAGAAGCTAAACTTAGGGAAATTGAGTGTCTTTTTTCCGGTGAAGCCGATGCTAATAGCTGCTTTTTGGAAATCCATTCTGGCGCCGGAGGAACAGAAAGCAACGACTGGGCTGAAATGCTGCTGCGAATGTATTGCCGCTGGGGAGAGAAGCATCAATGCAAGGTAAGCACAATCGACTTCATGTCAGGTGATGAAGCCGGAATCAAATCGGCAACTATTCGTATAGATGGTGTGAAAGCTTATGGTTGGCTAAAAACTGAAAGCGGAGTGCATAGATTGGTCAGAATTTCCCCATTTAACAGCGCGGGAAAAAGACATACTAGCTTTGCCAGCATATGGGTATACCCAGTCATAGATGATGATATTATCATAGAAATTCAAGAAACTGATTTGCGCATTGATACATACCGTTCTTCTGGCGCTGGTGGTCAGCATGTCAATACGACAGACAGTGCTGTGAGGATTACTCATCTACCCACAGGAATCGTTGTTCAGTGTCAAAATAACCGTTCTCAGCATCGTAATAAGGATGAGTCTATGAAGATGTTGCGTTCCAGGCTATACGAACTTGAGCTAAAGAAAAAAGAAGAAAAGGCGAGCGAAGAGAACGCTGCAAAAACAGATATAGGTTGGGGACATCAAATCAGATCCTACGTCTTGCAGCCATATCGTATCGTAAAGGATTTAAGAAGCGGCTACGAAACGGGTGATACAGATAGTGTGCTGGATGGAGATCTTGATCCTTTCATTCACTCAAACTTGAAGCTTAGGGCAGGGGGAGGGGAGCAATAAATATCTTTGCTACCATGCCTCTCCCCGTGCCATCAGAAAACTAAGGACTGGACGAGTCGTACCTTTCTCAGTAGTATCTCATTTCATATTCTCTAGGTTATAAATAATTACCAAATGTTTCAGTTTTTCGATCTACTTGTTTTGCTAGCCATAGCAGTTTTTATACTTAGTAGATTGTATAATATTCTTGGTAAGGTTGATGAAGATCAGGAAAAACCAAAGAAGAATAAAGCTCTGATTGATATGCTACTGGGTAAGGCGCCCTCACCGTGCAGCACAGATTTTCCTCAGCCTCAACAAGCAGAGGTTATTGATGTGAATGAAGCAACCTTATCGGCAGCATTGAGGCAGAAGCTGTCCATGATTAAAACATTAGAACAAGACTTTTCCCTCGATAAGTTTCTTCAGGGGGTACGCAAAGCTTATGCTATGATCCATTCGGCTATGAGTAGTCGTAATGTTGAGATTCTCTCTCACCTATTATCGCCTGAGCTATATCAAAAAACTAAAGCACAGTTTGCTCAGCAGGATGAAAAAAAGCAGCTAATAACACGCAATATCATCAATATCAGAGAAATTGAAGTTAAGGATATTCAAATAACTGTGGCAACTGATGGTGGTAATACTCTGAATCAAAACACCTATAACGGTTCTGATAATGGTCATACCACGGCAACTATAACTGTTTCTATTCAAAATAATCAGACTTATGTTCTTAAAGATGATATGGGCAATATTCTGGATGGCAACGAGGACAGGATCATAACATCTCTGGACAGCTGGAAATTTGCCAAAGTTCTTGGCAAAAAATCAGCCTGGCTTTTGGTCGCAGACTAATATGCAGATTCGGTAAATTCAAGGTACTTTCTTAATCCTATATTATTACAGTAAGGCCAAGGTCATGAGCCTGCCAGACAAGCAATATTTAGAGATAATCGAAATATGATCAATAACTTTTTGATATACTGTGATGCCATTCTTCTCTACTGTTACTGCTTCTACTATTATCCTTAGCCATCATACATCAATGCAATCAAGTTTAGTGCAAGGAGAACAAGCGGCAAGGGCTAGTGGCATAGGCTGTGAACCTAATAGAATGAATGGATCTACCGAGGGCCAGCGAGGTAAGTTATCACGAAGCACTGCAGACAGTGAGCAAGATCTAAAATTTGACATAGCGATGAACTTAATTGCAAGCGTGTATAGCAAGCCCTCACATATCGCTTCAATAGCAATTATGATCATCATGATGAGCTGCCTGTCCCTCACTGGCTGCTCGACAATATCCAAATCGACAAAAAAAGCAGCGCCACGAGTAGCGTATTTCCAAAAGACAAACTTCTCTGAACTAGGAGATTGGGAAAGTGATTCCCATTACTCGGCCCTTTTAACATTCAAAAAATCATGCAAGGTCATTAATAAAAAAGATCCATCTTCCAAAATATCACCATTTGGCTCAATATCCCCCTGGCAAAAGGCATGCAAAGAAGCAGAAAAAGTTCGTAGGTCGAAAGATGCGAAGGGTTTTTTTGAAAAATGGTTCACACCTTATCGAATAACAGATGAACATGGATCGAGTGTAGGTAAATTCACCGGATATTATGAAATTGAGCTAGAGGGCAGTAGAAAAAAGAGCAAATCGCATCAACATCCAATATATTGCCCACCAGCAAATATTAAAGATATGAAAGGCAGGGACCACCTAAGCCACACCTCCATCAATAAAGGCTCCCTCGCCAATAAAGGACTAGAAATAGCATGGGTGAATAGTAAAGTTAAGTTGTACTTCCTTCATATCCAAGGATCGGGAGTTATTAAATTAGATGATGGCAGCGAAATGAAAGTAGGTTATGCCGAGTGTAATGGTTTTGGTTATAAAGGCTTAGATAAATGTCTAAAAGAATGCTCTTTACCACTAAACTATGCTGTAAATATGCAACAACTGATGAAGCAAGATGAAGTCGCCGCTTTGCAGATTATGGAACGCAATCCATCATATGTCTTCTTTCGTGAAGCAACCGATGGCCCTATGGGAGCTCAAGGAGTGGCTCTGGATCCGGTTCGCTCCATCGCCATAGATTCAGGTTTGTTTCCATATGGTACTCCATTCTGGTTAGATACACCTGGACCCGTGGCGGGTGGAAAGATAAGGCGTTTGATGGTGGCTCAAGACAGGGGAGGGGCAATCAAGGGTGCGATAAGAGCTGATATATTTTGTGGTCGTGGCAGTAAGGCCGAGAGGTTAGCGAATATGCTGAATCATAAGGGAAAATATTATGCATTATTCCCAAAAGATCTTAAAGTTCCCGATAAATTCATCTCTGATTAAAATCATTCCTGGTTGCCTCCTCCCTCATTTTGCTTATACAGTCAGCAGCATGGGTTGGCCATTTCATTACTATGGCATGATATTATGATAAGCACTAAGCAGAAAAAATTAGGACTGTTTTTAGAGGACGAGGCGATTAACTTTATAAAAGCAATACCATACTTGGATGCCGGCGTGAGCAGAGCTCTAAAAAGGAGCGGGGGGGGGATGATGATAAAGATAAAGTCAAAATGATCAAAGACTCTTTGGAATTGTTGATAAAGCCACTGTACACTGAAGAAATCTACACAAATGCCCAGGGAGCGTTAGAGGCTTTTGCGAAAGAAATGATAGGCTAAGCTGGCTCTGGAGTGGATGGTGTAATGGCTCAAAAACAGATGACTGGTTTGTATGTGAAGTTGTTTGGGAAGATTTTCGCAACAAATAATAGTGCATTAGCAGCTAGGACTCTGTCAATAATAGCCAGCCGGACGGGAGCTCTATCTGATAGTGAGACGTATGCATATCAGAGAATAGAAGAAAATCTACGTTTCTTTGATAATGTGCTGAATTTGAATACTTATGCTAGGATAGGGGATGAGTTCCAAACCCTAGGTGGTCAAAAGGACGTCATGAACAACGGAGTGCGTAGGATCGGGGTCGCATTCAAATGCTTTAGTGACAGCAATAAAGTGAAGGACCAGGGTAAGCAATACGACCAAGAGATGCTAAATACCATATACGATACCTACCTAGATGCTGATGATAATAAGGAAGACATTCTCAAGAAGATAGAAAAAATCAGCAAAGAGAAAAAGGGAATCTCCTATTTTCCTGCAAATTGGCTCAACAGTACAACTGATGCTACCGGTAATAACCTTTCAGCCCTTGCACATGCGACATCTATTATCGTAACTCCAGACAGAGTTGGCATGATGAACAGATAGCGAAATGGGAGAGAATGTGCCCGGCATTACCTGGTATAACAAACCCCATAACATAGGTGCGCTGCTTGAAGAGTGCAAGATCTTTGGGGCAATATCCGGTGAAGCAAACATGTCACTTATTGAAGACTACAAAAAATTCCGAGATGCTTTGGGTAAGCCAATAGCTCAAGATCCTTCTAAGGAGCAAGGTCCAATGAATTGCACAATCGCTTCCAATAAACTCGCAGTCAAAGCCATAGCTGAGGAGTACAGAATGCAGCGGTGGAAGGAACAGCATATGCCAAAATCTGTCAGGTACACCTATTATTGGGGTTGGTGGAGCAACTGATTTGCACGCGATACAGGACATTTTAAATCTGGGTGCGGATATGGTAGCTCTGGGGCGTGTTACTATAGGTAATCCGAAATTTGTACATTCGCTGCAAGGTCATAACATGGCAATAGTTAATATGCCATATAAGGCTGATTATTTATTGCAGATAGGTATAGCCAAGAATTCGTTAACTATTTGCAACAAGGACTGAGAGAAAGCAAAATTGTTGGTTAGACTGAGAACGCGCAATCGACCGATTTAGACTTAGAGCTCGAACTCAGACGTTTTGTTGATTCCGGCTTACAACCCCAGTTAGGCTTATTGGAATTGACGGGGGTATCTTGGTATTATATTGCTTGATTCAGATAGTTATTTATATTGACGCCATATAAACACTTACTTTATCGGTGTGTATAGAATCTCTTTTTAATTACATCTGGTCAATAATTCTCTAACCAACCTTATCAAATCACTCCGCACATGATCATTCTTTCCGAAATCAACGCGTTCTAAAGATTTAATCGCTGCGTCACCATATTTTTCGGCATGAGACATAACAACATGGGCGACGTTAGTCTTATTCATCATTTTTAATATCCAGTTACAATCTCCATTCTCAATTGCTTTGTCTAGACCATCTCTGCATTGCCCATAGGTTTCTACATTATTCCAAGGCTCTAGATAGTATGCAAGGGTTGCATTGTTTCCTAAAGCTGAGCTCTCCCATTTTAATCTATCTCTTAGAGCTATGAGGGGGAGGGTTATCTTCTTTTCTGCGAAATCCTGCAAAGGTTTTTTACCTAAAGTTGTTTCATCTGCAAAATAATCAAGATAATCATCAATTATCTGGAATGCTATCCCAAGATTTAGGCCAAAGCTACCAATAGCGTCGATATTGTCTTCACTGCAATTCCCCAGCATCATCCCACTTTGGCATGATGCCATGAATAGGGTGGCTGTTTTACCTTCGATTAACCTGAGATAATCGGCTATATCAAGATCGAGGTCTCCTATAACCTGCAATTGCCAGACTTCTGTTTCTGCTATGATATTGGAAGCATTGGCGAGAATCGAAAGGACAGGAAGTGATTCGGTCTGGATCATTAGCTGGAAAGACTTGCTAAAGAGATAATCTCCAACCAATATACTGGTTTTATTGCCCCATATTAGATTTGCAGGAGGTAGATTTCGACGTTTCTTGCTTTCATCAACCACATCATCATGCAACAATGTGGCTGCGTGGATTAATTCAACAGCTCCAGCTAGAAGTATATGATCACCTCCTTTATAAGACATAGCTTTAGCCATTACTAGAGCAAGCAACGGCCTTAGTCTTTTGCCTCCCGCGTTCATCAGGTAATCTGAGACTACTTTGATTAAGTCAGTAGTGGAATCTTTGGCAATACCAAGCAGGAGATTGTTTACTTTCTCCATTTCAGTTTGAGCATATTTGAGCAAGCTGTCAATTGCCGGCATATTGGTCAAGTTTTCCATCGTTTTTTTATATTTATACCAGATGC
>CAIOSF010000071.1 GCA_903860855.1 uncultured Alphaproteobacteria bacterium
AAAAGAATGTAATGAATTTATCCTAATCTCTTAATTAATTCTTATTTCGGAATAAAATGCGCCTTGCCAAATTTATAGCTCACTCTGGTTACTGTTCTCGCAGAGAAGCAGAGCGCCTGGTGGTGGCAGGCCTCATTCGAATCAATGGATTTACTATATACGATTTATCTGCTCAAGTTTGTGATACAGATACAGTCTCGATAAACGGCAATGACCTGACACTCCAAACAACTCCAAAACTCTGGCTTTATTATAAACCCAGAGGCGTTATCACCACACACTCTGATCCTCAAGGCCGTGAGACAGTTTTTTCTGTAGTGCATAACACGCTCAATGAGCATCAGTTCATCCCTATGGATTCCCTTGCAACACCTCATTATGACAGACTGCATGGGTCTAAGGATTATCAATTAGAACCAGAGCCAGAAGAGCGAACGATGAGTCCGCAACATATTATCTCAGTGGGACGCCTAGATCTTAATAGCGAAGGTCTCTTGCTCATTACAAATAACGGCGACCTAGCAAGATCCCTGGAATTACCAGGCTTGCCACGCAAGTACCTTTGTCGAATTGACGGTGACATCACCTCTCAACAGATTCGTGCAGCTGACCAAGGATTGACGATCGATAGCATGATCTATAGGCAAATTAAAATCATTAAGGAAAATAGATTTGATGCTGATAATTATAATCATCTCCGTAATCGAAGAAATACCTGGATCACCATCATATTGTATGAAGGAAAGAATCGGGAAATTAGGCGGGTAATGTCCCATTTCGACCTAAACGTCAGCAGACTAATCAGAACATCTTATGGTAATTTTGAGCTAGGAAATATGATGCCAAATGATATAATGGAGGTTGATCGAATGCTTCTTACACCATATGTCCAGTGAATGCACCACTACGATGAAGTTTGGTAAAATGTGTCTTCACTATAGAAAAGCCATATCTGTCTCTCTTATAGCGATACTGTTAATAACTTTCTTCTATGCAGTTGGGGAAATCACTGCTCCTTTTTTGGTCGGAGCGTTGCTTGCATATATATTGCATCCCTTGGTTGAATATATTCAGAATAGTGGCAAAATTTCAAAAGGGGCTATAGCCCTAGTTATCGCCATATTGATTTGGGTTTTTCTTATCATTTTTTGCGTATCAACCTTACCTGTACTTTATTCACAGCTGATTAACCTATATGAAATATTGAAGCACTTAAATATCGAAACATTGACAGATATGGCATCAACTAAACTCAATATAAATATTAAGGACTATTTACCATCTTCTTTTGAAGATCTCACCAAAGATCTTCCCAATGATCTTATAAAATTATCGAACCAAATTCTGTTAAGTCTTATAAACTCTACCAAGATTGCCATAGACATATTTATGATGATCATCATAGCCCCCCTAACCTGTTACTTTGTCCTCAAGGAATGGAATGAAATTGGATCATCTACCTATAAATTACTAAGAGATATGCCATTAACCCGCATTTGGGTCCAAAATATCAATACAGTTTTCCGTACATTTCTGCGGGGACAGTTCATATTAGCCGTGAGTTTTGTATTCTTTTACACCATAGCCTTTATAGCCATTGGCCTTAATTCAGCCCTGATTCTCGGACTGCTTTCCGGTATCACCTGCTTTTTACCGTATATTGGAGCCGTTATTAGTTTCACTGTGTGTATTATCGTTGGAATAATACAATTCTCATTCTCCCCAAAGTTACTTTTGCTCTCAGCAATATTCGTAGGTGGCCATTTGCTGGATATTTTCTGGGCAAGCCCTAAACTGGTTGGTGATAAGATGGGATTACATCCATTACTGACAATATTTGCCATGCTTGCCAGCGCTGAGCTATTTGGTATCGTTGGAATGTTCTTCGCTATGCCAATAGCTGTGATCATACAAATGGCCATCAAGAATGTTCTGAATGGAGAGGTAAAAAGATCAAGACAATGATCCGCTAGGCTACGAGCTGATTTTGGTTCGAGCGGAGAATGGATGATACTCTCTGCATTAGATTAATCAACTATACTTAGTCCTGTATTATATTTTTTTCTCCTTATCTTTATCCGCTACACCTACAACAAGTTCTTCTATATTCTTCATCGTGCAGTTATAATATACTTCCAAATCCTTCATTCTTCTAGCCGTTTGTTCCTTTAACTTACTTTCTTTATCTAGTAATCCAAGACTATCTTGATTTTCTGTCAAAAAACTTTTGATTTCCTGAAGAGATTCTTTTGCAGCCTCCATTATCCCAATTTTCTTTCCTTTACCTTTTGCAATGATATCAACCGTAGAATGTAATAATTCTTTATCCTCCCTGCCTTCTAATATCTTGTTTATAGGAGAGTCATCTTGGTATGTGTGACTGAAATTGCCCTTTCTAAAACTATACTCAATAGTACTTCCACCATAATGATTGGTATAGATGTATACCTTATCCCCAAGATATTCCTTGCCTTTCTCAATTTTTGGAGGTTTAAAGTCAATAACTTTCCATTTTGATTTTACAATATCAGAACCTCTTTCCTTCACTTCTACTTTACCAAAATTCCCCCCATTAACCATAACGTCTTCTAATAGAAAAGCTCTCGAGATCATATCGATGACCATGACATCTATTTTGGTACCGTCATCAATAACAGCATCTTTGTTTTGAAGATCAGCCTTAATCTCGCTAAATGTTTGAAAAGACTTATTCTTAACAAGAGATTGTTTGGTATAGCCAGAATCCCGAGTCACTATCATTATTCCTTCTTCAACCCCACTTTTAGACATATCCTTATCTATAATAAACTCTGTCTTTGGGCCATAACCGGTTTTTTCCAGAAGCTTATACATAAAAAGCTCTTTCAGATCTACAAAGCCAAGACCATTACTTGTTTTAGTACCAAACTGGGGGTCGCTTTTAGAGGAGAATTCCTGATGTGCTTTTACATAAAAAGTTCTTCTTGGATTATCTTTATTTTTCTCGTCATTAACAATAACTACAGCCCCTACTTGTTGACCGGTTGTTTTCGGTAAACATTGCACCTGATCTTGTGATATTTCATACTTTGATGTGAAATATTCTCTTAGGTTTTTGTAAATGGCTGGCTTGAAATTGGTGAGGCATCTCGCAAGGTAAT
>CAIOSF010000072.1 GCA_903860855.1 uncultured Alphaproteobacteria bacterium
CTAATGACGTTGCCAATTTGAGTATTATCAAATAAATTAATATGCGATAAATAATGTTTATTATATTGGCAAATGATCAAGCGTTGCCTGCCGCTTTTTGCGTCTATCCTTATTCTATCTGGATGTGGATGTAAACCTTCTCTCATGTCGGAGATCGATGTGGCCGAGCCATATGACCAGTATTTGAATTGTCAGCAACTGGTTTATGCAATCAATAAGGCTGAATTTGGCCTCAAGAACGTAGCTGAACGTTGTGCTAGGCCTCATGTTTTTGCGAAATTTGTTGGATGTACAGCTGAGGTTAAGCGTGATGCAGCTAAAAATGAATACATTCTATGGGACAGGATAGATTACCTTAAAACTCTGTATAAGCTGAAAAAGTGTAGCCTCGGTATGATAAGTGTGCCGATCTCTGAACAAGCTGTCAATATTGGGAGATTTGGGTCTGGTATCACAAGCAGTCCTGGCAACGCTCTCCCCAGCGCCACAGATTCTACTATCTCGCCTCAAAGTGATGATGCTGGCAGCGTGACCGGAGTTAAGGGAATGGATAGTTTAAAGTGTAAGAATTGTAAGGCTGTGAACAGCAGTTTGCCAACTAACTGAAGATCTTGTCCTACATTCTTGTAACAAAAAAATTATTTGACTCTCTATTTTTTTGTATTAGACCCCCCCTGAAGGATCTTGCGCCAAGTTTTCGTTATGCACCATCGATACGTTAGTTGGTTTTATCTACGGCTTACCATCGAATCTGAGAACAGATACCACTAATACGATATTATAAGTCTATGCAATCCAAGCAAACTCGAACAGAAAATATAGGGCTAGTCCCAGTAACAAGAATAGTTACCATATTTGACCAGGTAAATCTTGGTGATAAGGGGAATGCCGAACAAACGATTTTAGAACTACAAAAGAGACTGTTGGAATACAATCAATATGCCCCCCTCAAATAATCCATGTAGATGTAGATCCTAATGGTATGGCCAGTAACTTTAATACCATAAAGCAAGGAGGACAAGGGTATGAAGAAAAGAAGCAAAATGATGAGATTGGTGACTTAAAGAAGAGTTTTGCAATGTTAAATCACGATCTCAAAAAAGATGGCAAGACTGTGGTTATTGCGATAGGGGAGAGTGGCGCGAAGGCTCTATGCTCTCTGCTTGGGGAGAAAAATCAGGAACTTACGGGAGATGATTGCTACCTTTATTGGGGTGGGCATCAGGTGTGTGCTGTTCTTTATCCTTTATGTGGAATGAACATACCAGGGACCGAAGAACAATATGTCTATAAGTCTTCACGAAAAATCGTTGATCACATATCACTGCCGAAAGCTTCTATGCCAGCCAGCCATTTGCCATTAAAAATAGCTTTAAAGGGCGTAATCTATCGATCGATGAGTTAAAACAGGCATACGATAACTGGAATCTTGTAGATAAGGATGGTAATGATGATAAGCCAAAATTGGAGCGCCATGTTGAATTTGGACTAAAAGGTGATCTAGTGCATAGTGGTGTGGAAAGAGTAAAATATATGATAGTCACCCTACCTGGAGACGCGCCAGATAAAGACGGTAATATCAAGCTGTTCACGAAGGAATCCGCTTCTGTCTTGTTTCAAAATGTCATGAGTCTTTGGAATACTAAAGAGATGTGGGATGGTGAAAAAAGAAGTGCAACCATATTGATTCAGAATAGTCCAAGGACAGGAAAATATGATAAGGATGGCAAGGATGCTAAGATAGTTTGTAATCATGAGCATAGAAAGGGTGAAGAACCACAACTGGATGAAGTCAGTGCTCATTTCCTTTCATTGTTTAAAGAAATGGAGAAGGTCAATAAGATCAAAATTCCTTATACATTCTTCAACTTTGCTTTTGAAGTGAGTGAAATTGGGGAAGGAGAGAGTAAAATATTAAGCAAGAAATCAAATTCTGTGTTTAATCAGCTGCTGTATATAGCGGCAAAGGGTCAAAACTCTCTCTACATAATACCAGCTGAATCTATATCGATGATTGGGCAATCACCACAATATGTCGATCCATACAGGATCATAGCATTTTATCCAAGCTCAATGAATTATGAGCATATGCAGATATTTCAGATGGCAAAAGAGCGCGGCTATTTTAATATGTTTAGTGAGGATGGTGATATTGAGATATTAGCAAAAGAATCGGGACAAAGGTTGATTCTATCAGATGCTCAATTAGTTGCTAGTGATATAATGGATGGTTTGCAGGCGAAATATCTCGGTGTGGATCACGGACAGCATATTTAACCTTATAACTCGCCTTAGCACAGATGTTGAAAGAAGCTCATAAAACCTGGTCAAAACAGCATAGTACCTTTTTTAGTGAAGTCTAGGAATTTTGAGGTTTGCACAGTTCTCAGCATTGCCTTCGATATCATCCTGATCTTAGCATCGGTACGCACAGCGAAGGTGTAAGATAAGGTGGAGTTGTTCTTTATAAAATGACTGACAGAGAGTTCAGGATGGTGACATCGTGGTCTTGGGTATGACTTAGATGAGTCCTTACTATATCCCATATCTCTTTTCCCACTGCGTCCACATCATCATCACCAGAGATTACTCTAATTCTTTTGGTGTTACCATCGGCAATTTTCAAAAATGCCTCCTGGACTTTGGCGTGGAACGCAATGCCTTTGCGGTCATAAAAATTATTATGTTTATCGCTTTTAATGATTCTATTTTGAATCTCATTTGTATTGATTGTGAGAAGGAAAGTGATATCAGGCTTTAACACTTCTCCCTTGAAGCTCATCGCATCATTTAGCATAGGATTTATCTCTTTAATTTTATCTTCGATCTCTTCGCTGTGCGTGTCTGTGCTAAGATCAATAATGCTCAGGACGATATCGATTGGAACTCCCTTACAGTAACCTTGATATGCAATAGAGGAGTCGGCGAACCTATCACTTATGACAATATAACCCTCGCTAAGCCGCTTTTTAATCTCCAGTACATGATCGCGACGGGCGGCACTTATCAATAGTAGTTCTGTTAATCCATCGTCTATTTCATGCTCTAGCACTATTTGTCTTATGCGATTCGCTAACGGTGTGCCTCCTGGCTCCTTAGTCAACCAAACCTTGTATCCGGCCGACAATAGCCTTTCGAACAGTAGACTACACTGAGTTGATTTACCGCTGGCCTCACAGCCTTCGAATGTGATGAATAACTCTTTTTTCAAACTATTTGCAACTTTAATTTAATTACCTATTCTAATATTCAACATCTCATTTCATTCAGCAAAAACTGCATCATATCCTCGGGTTTAGCATTTATGCCACCAGCTTGGGCTAGTTCTGCATTACCTCCTCCTTTCCCACCAAATTTTCGAGTTGCCAATTGCAATAGCATGTTGGCCCCGGGATGGATAGTTCCATCGGTCATAGAGATCATTAGCATTAGCTGATTGTTGACCTGATTTATCAATACGATGTAGTTACTATCACCAGTAGCTCTCATAGTGTCCATGAGCTGCTTCATGCTACCATTGTCGAGATCCTGCAGCATCAGATAGCGTACTTCGCCATCGTACGATATGCTGTTCAGATTATCTACTCCTATTTGTCCGGCTCTTATTTTTTTATCGTCAATCTCGAGTTGCTTCCTTATTTTCTGAACCTGAGCTTGTTTAGCATAGTTGCTGATTTTGATCTCTTGCAGCTCCTTCTCCATTGTTCTTCTATCATGGATCAGGTTGCTGACCCTTTCCTCCACCTCATTTCTTCCACATTTCATCGTATTGGCAATTCTGCGAATTTGTTGAACATATTCCTGACAATAGTCCAAAGCTGCCACTCCCGTTATGGCCTCGATGCGTCTGACACCTGCTGCTATGGCTTCTTCACTCACTATCTTTAGCATACCTATATCACCGGTGCTCTTGACATGAGTACCGCCACATAGCTCGAGTGAGTAACCTAAGCGAATTACCCGGACATCATCACTATATTTTTCACCAAACAAGGCCATAGCTCCTTCCTTCAGGGCATCGTCATATGCCATCAATCGGGTTACCGATGAATTGTTATCTATGATCATTTGATTTGCTGTTCTTTCTATTTCCCCTATCTGCTCCTGGGTCAGGCTTTGATTGTGGACAAAGTCAAAACGCAATTTTTCAGCATTAACAAGGGAGCCTTTTTGGATCACGTGCTCACCAAGATGTATTCTCAATGCCCTGTGTAGTAAGTGGGTTGCAGAGTGATTGGCACGAATACGATTTCTGCGATTTATATCCACTTCGGCTTTTACTTTATCACCAACTTTAAGGGATGGAGCTGTTATTATGATTTTGACATAGTGAGCAAAGACTCTATGGCCATGGATCTTGGTGTCGAAAACTTTTATCTCATTATGCCATTCTGTCTTCGAGTCCATGGCCTCGTTGAGCTTCTGATCTCCCCCCATGCCATGGGTGCATATGGGGATTAATCTACCGGTATCGCCAACCTGTCCACCGCTTTCACCATAAAACGGTGTATGATTTAAGACTACAATTCCATCTTGACCAGAGTCTAGTTTTTGACTTTCCTTGCCATCTGTTATGATTGCTATAACAATTGCTTCTACCGTGTCAGCATCGTAGCCGAGAAATTCGGTAGAGCCGTATTTTTCGTGTAGATCGAACCAAATTTTTGCTTCTAGATGCTCACCAGATCCTACCCATGCAGCTCTTGCTCTGGTTTTCTGCTCTTCCATGGCAGTTTCAAAGCCTATTTCATCCAATATGATATTATGAGAACGCAGTATATCTTTTGTTAAATCCAAAGGAAATCCATAGGTATCATATAGCTTAAATGCTACCTCTCCCTTCAGGATATTTTCACCCCCTTTTGTATTCAGTTTATCGCCACTGATATCGTCTATACTTTGTTTTAATATTTTTATGCCTCGATCCAAAGTCTCACCAAATCTTTCTTCTTCTAATTTCAGCACAGATATAATGGTTTGTGCGGCTCTCTTAAGCTCAGGGTAGGCCAGCCCCATCTCCTCTATTAGGATTGGGGCGAGTTGATGTAATAATGATTGGCGGCACCCCAACTGATTAATATGTCTCATAGCTCGTCTCATGATCCGACGCAATACGTACCCTCTACCTTCATTCGATGGAATGATACCATCAGCGATGAGAAAGCTCGATGAGCGCAGATGATCAGCAATAACTTTGTGAGAAGTCAAGTCTCTGCCATTACCGGAAAGTTGCTGTGAAGCTCGTATAATTTGTTGAAATGTATCAGTCAAGAAGTTGTCATTCACTCCCTGGAGCAGGGCCGCTATGCGTTCTATACCCATACCGGTATCTATTGATGGTCTCGGCAG
>CAIOSF010000073.1 GCA_903860855.1 uncultured Alphaproteobacteria bacterium
ATGGGAATGTTCGATGGACTTTTTACTGGTATGAATACTCATCAGGCATTGGCAATGAAAGATATACTGCAGGGTGAGGATGTGTTAGCAAATATAGCGATAGCCGTTACTTCGGATATGAAAATTTCGTTCGATATAGCTTATGATAATGCCTACAAAGATATAACAGGGAAAGATGATCAGAGCATGAACGAGCTTCTTGGCAGTAATCCACTCAATACTGGCAAAGCAGCTCAGCTGATAACAAGAAAAGTATACAGAGATATAATGGGCAAAGAATTCTTTGATGGTAGCTTATCTAAAATAGAAGCCTATATTAATGGTGGTAAGGCTGCAGTGTGCCGTCTATCTTATGGTGCTGCATGGGGTTTGGGAGTGATCATAAGGGAGTTACTCTTGGGACGTGTACAAGAAGAAAGGGAAATATAGATGAGGCTCTGCATTCACTTCAGGGTATAAAAATGCGCAGCAGTGGACAAACCAAAAGGCGAAGTCAAAGCGGCAATAGTTGAAAGCGGCATCCGGTATTACTCTCGATCGGTGATGACTTGGTGTAACCTACTTGTTTCACGACTTATATCAACTATATATAGGTGTGTCTGAATGCAGATGATGGGGCTTAAAGGAGTACCAGGTAAAAGCGTACCGATCTCCAAATGCAATGGACAAGCCAAGGGCTAGGTCAAATTAAATTAGCATGGAGAGTGGGGCGCTAAGTACCAACTGCATTTGCGTATAAATAAAACAAATTTGACTCTGAAACTTAAATGGATAAAAAACACAACAGTCAACATATGCATGCCCAAGGCATGGCAAATAAAGATTCGTCACCCGAAAATAATGCATGGGATGGATCTAGCAAACTTCATATAGATGAATCTTACAAATTCGGTGCGGAAGTTGATAAAATTCTTCATATGATGATCAACTCTATTTATACAAATAAAGATATTTTTCTTAGGGAACTAATCTCAAATGCCTCAGACGCCTGTGATAAACTGCGCTCTCTCTCCCTTCAAGATAACACACATAACTTACAGGATGAAGGCGAGGTTGAGGAGCGGAATCAGAAGTTCGACACAGCCATTAAACTGAACGCAGAGGAGTGTCAAAACTTTTTCATCACCATCACAATAGACAAGGCTAATCAAACTATTGCGATTGAAGATAATGGCATAGGAATGAATCGCCAAGAACTAATAGATAACCTTGGGACTATAGCCAGCTCTGGCACCCAAAAGTTCTTAGCCAATTTAGCAAGTGGGATGGACAAATCCAAGGCCAAGTCACATGCAACAGATGAATCTCAAATTCACTCGAATAAAGGGTCCGACCAAAAAAGCGACAGCCAACTTATCGGACAATTCGGCGTTGGTTTTTATGCCGCTTTCATGGTAGCTGATTCAATTGACGTTTATTCGACATCTGCTATTGACCACTCATCTCACCTATGGAGTTCAAATGGCAAAGATGGATTTACTATCTCGGACCTAACTACAAACCCCTCAACAAAACTTTCTGAGCACTCGCCAAAGAGAGGAACAATAATCGTATTAAAACTTAAGCCCTCAGAGGTCGGCTTCCTTGATTCACACAAGATTAAGCATATAGTTAAAACTTACTCAGATCATATAGCATTTCCAATCACTTTAGTTGATGAAGATGGACAATCTCAGCTCCTAAATAGTTCTACCGCCCTATGGATGAGACCAAAGGATCAGATAAGCGAAAAAGACTACAAAGATTTCTATCATAATCTTTCCCACATGCCGGATGAACCATGGATGATAGCCCATAACAAGATTGAAGGACACATAGATTATACGAGTCTCCTCTACATCCCCGGCACTAAACCTTATGATTTATTTCATCCAGATCGTAAGGCCAGAGTTAAACTCTATATTAAAAGAGTCTTCATAACTGATGATGGGGTGCAGATCATTCCACCTTATTTACGCTTTTTAAGAGGGATTATAGATTCAGAGGATCTCCCTCTAAACATTAGTCGCGAAATACTGCAGCATAATAGCGTCATAACCAAAATCCGAAAGTCTATTGTTAATCGCTTACTTAGAGATCTCAAGAAAAAATCAGAGAGCGATGCGGAAAGCTTCGGCAAATTCTGGCAAAATTTTGGCGAAGTAATGAAAGAGGGCTTATGTGAAGCAGCTCTGGAAGAGAAAGAGCAGTTGCTTGAGGTTTGTAAGTTTTATTCCACCAACTCAGGCGAGAGACTCATAGGTCTTGATGAATACATAAACAACATGATTGACGGACAAGAGGAGATCTTTTTTCTGACAGGCACAAATATCGAAAGTTTAAAACAAAGCCCTGAGCTGGAAGGCTTCACACACAGAAACATAGACGTTTTACTTTTACATGACTATGTCGATGACTTTTGGGTTAACGTCATCAACCAATACAAAAATAAAGAGCTGAAGTCTATCACCTCTCCTAACATTGATTTAGATAAAATCAGGAAAATTCACCAATCTATGGCTGGGGAGCTTAGCGATGATCATACCGAAACGTCAAAGCAAGGAAAGTTAAAAAAAGATAGTCACAAAGATAAGTCTGCGATTGACCCTACCACCAAAGCAAATAATGATGACTTGATACGATACATCTCAGTGGTCCTTGGTGACAGAGTACGCAGCGTTCAGATATCAAACAAGCTTATTAACAGCCCAGCATGCCTTGCCCTGCCCGAAGGCTCAATGAATGCTCGAATGGAGAAAATGCTGATAGCTCAAAAGCAATTGAATCGCAAGAGTAGCAAAATATTGGAAATCAATCCAACTCACCCACTTATGATGCAAATATCAAGGGCAATCTCAAATATGAAGGCAGCCACAATGAGAGCAGACGAAAAAGCGGATCAGAAAAGCGATAATGCCATGGACTTTAATAGAGAAGCACATCAAGTGCACGACAAAGCTATAGATACAAAAAGATGCCTTTCTGACTTAATAGAGATCATTTTTGACCAAGCGAGGCTAATGGGAGGTGAAGATATAGAAAATCCCCGTGAATTTGCAAATAAAATGAATGGCTTTTTGTTGAAAGTTGAACTATAGATAACATAGTTCTTGGACTGCTAGATTATAAATAGGCAAATAGAGCTTTTATAACAGTATATCATTAGATCATCTGATGATGATATCGGTATAACGATCTTTGTAATTAATTTTGTTATAGACTCATTTACTCCTTGCACTAATATGATTTGTAATCTAGAATGCGCGTTATTCTGTTTTAAATTGTAATGCAATACTATATAGCGTCTCTCATATGCATCTTCTTAAATTAAAATCACAAAATGTATCATGCTTCGATGAATGGCAGATACAGATAATAGATGGCTTGCGCGCACTTACACGGGAGCTAGAGCTCTCTGTAGACGATACAGCCAACTACACCCAGTCATTCGACAAAGTGATAGTGGTATCATACCTTAGAGTTGTATCAATAGCCATTGATGCCATCAGCACTGCTATTAATGCAGCATGCATGTCTCGGTATACTGCTGTAATAAGTAATCTATATGAAATAGATAAAAAGGTAGATGCAGTCGTCGCAAAGGGAGGGCCTAAGAGGATCAGCGAATTTGCAAGTAAGCTTCTACAAACACTAAGTTGCAGCTGAGCAAAAGAGCGATACTATCTGAAGCTGATATAAGTGATACATCCTAAAATGCGATGGGCAGACTGAGGGTACAGTAACTGAGAAATTGAAACTTAGATACACCTGTGCTAGTTTCCTACATGGAGTGGACGGAGTCAAATGTAATAGACAAGCCCAAGGCGAAGTCAAAGCATAAATAGTTAAAAGCAGGAACTGGTATCAGATCTGCAGAAGCGTCTATGAAGCACTGCCAAGCAAGATAGTTATAATTAAAAGCGGAAATTGTAGTATAAAGCAAACAAGGAATGACGATATAGCGATTTAGAATGAAGCTTGAAATTCCTTAATATTATCATTTATTATCTCTTCACCCCGTATTTCATCTTTATTTCTTCTGTATTATATTTTAGTACATAACTTCAGTTTAAATTTACATGATATTCACGAGATAAAAATGAAAGACCTATCGACAAGCAACAGTGCCGTAATAATCAGCGCCCAGTATATAAAAGATTTATCGTTTGAAAGCCCTCGCTCTCCCTACAGCTTAATCACTCAGGAGCAGCCAAGCATAGACATATCTCTTGATATAAACGCTCAAACCATACACGAAGGAACCTTTGAGGTTGTGCTTAGTATTCGCGCTGATGCCACCAGCAAGGATGAGCCTGTGTTTATTATTGACCTACACTATGCTGGATTATTCTCCATAGAGAATGAAGATCAGATAGCTGATAAAGAAATTGCCTTACTGGTCCATTGTCCAAACATTCTATTTCCCTATGCCCGCCGCATCATCTCCGACACGGTCAGAGATGGTGGCTATCCTCCTTTAATGCTTGCGCCGATTGATTTTATGGGGTTATATCAGCAGAAGAAGAATCAACTTGCTGAATAGATGGAACCACATATGGTCATGGATATTGCGAGAGGCGCAGTTCTTGTAATGTTCAAGCTTGCTATGCCACTGCTCCTAGTGGCTTTGATTGTTGGTTTATTTATATCTCTGTTCCAGGCTCTGACTCAAATACAGGAACAGACCATATCCTTTGTTCCAAAGCTTATTGCTGTCTTTGTTACGCTAGCCTTAATGATGCCATACGCTGGCAAGGTTATGTCTGTGTTTACAGAAGAGATTATGTCAACAATAGTACGGCTCAAATGAGCCAAGTTATCGCTTTTAATAACTACAACTGCCTTATATCAGTTCCCGATTTTAACTACTGCTGCTTTGACTTGCGTCCATTAACTGGTATTGCTTACTGCTCTTCAATTAGTTTGGTCTTATGAATAAATACTATTATATTACTACGCCAATATACTATGTGAACGACTTACCACATATAGGGCATGCCTACACAACCCTCGCATGCGATATACTAGCCAGGTTTAATCGCCTCTCGGGCAAAGAAGTATTCTTTCTTACTGGGACGGACGAGCATGGTCAAAAAATTGAAAAAGCCGCCCAGAGCAAAGATATGCAACCGAAAGCTTTTGTTGATTCATTGGTACCAAACTTTAAAGCATTAATCGAAACAATGAACTGCTCTCCTAATGATTTTATCAGGACCAGCGAAGAAAGGCATATATCATTCGTGCAAAACATTTGGACGCAAATGGTCGATGCCGGCCAGATATATCTTGGAAAATACGCCGGTTGGTATGCCGTAAGAGATGAGGCCTTTTATAAAGAAAGCGATTTGGTTGATGGCAAGGCTCCAACTGGGGCCGATGTTGAATGGCTTGAAGAAGAGAGCTATTTTTTCCGACTTTCCCAATGGCAAGGACCTTTACTGCAATTCTATGAAGATCACCCTGATTTTATCGCACCGGAAGGACGGAGGAATGAAGTTGTCTCATTTGTCAGGCGCGGTTTACATGACTTATCCGTATCTCGCAGCACTTTCAGCTGGGGGATTAAAGTTCCAAATGATGAAAAGCATATAATTTATGTCTGGCTTGATGCCCTATTCAATTACATTTCAGCACTTAGTGCTTATGACAATCATGACGCGCATCACAAGCAAACAGCAGGTAAGGCAAATGATCGATATCATACGCGAAATGATCCGAGTAGTGAATCATCACGGAATGCTATCGTTGAAGGGTTTGATCCAAAGGTTGACGGTGCTATGGCCGTTAACACGGCAGTATACGAGCAATTTTGGCCATCCACTCTCCATATAATTGGTAAGGATATCCTTATTTTCCACGCGGTATACTGGCCAGCATTTCTTATGTCTCTAAAGATACCCCCTCCCAAAATAGTTTTCGCTCATGGATGGTGGTTAAATGAAGGACAAAAAATATCCAAATCTCTCGGAAACATCATTAATCCTTTTGAATTAATAGAGGAATTCGGCGTTGATTATATTCGTTATTTTTTGATGAGAGAGATACCATTTGGCAATGATGGTAGTTATTCTAGAGAGGCATTAATACAGAGAATCAATTCTGAACTTGCAAATAATATGGGAAATCTTGTCCAAAGGGCATTAGTATTTATATGGAAAAATTGCGATGGCCTTATTGAAAAGATGGAGATTAAGCAAGAAGCCGATCAAGCTATCTTAGATCATGGCTATCGCACCGCTCAGAAGATGACGCAAGAACTAGATAAACAAGCGATTCAGCAGGCTATAGGAGTTATTATCGAGTTTTCCAGTCTTGCAAATGCTTATATCGATCATCAAGCCCCATGGAGCCTAAAAAAACAAAATGAAACAGAGCGTATGAAGACAGTGTTATATGTTTTGGCTGAATGCATCAGGATTATTGGCGTATTATTGCAGCCATTTATTCCAGAGAGTGCAAAAAAAATATTGGCAAATTTTACTAAACTAAATGGCAACGGATTGAGTGCAGAAGTAACAAAAAATGAGTTAATAGAAATTGATTTGGAAACAGTTGATTCAAAATTCGCTCTCGAGTCTCAACAACTCTCTGGTGAGCCTGTTGTAATTTTCAAGAAGCTTGTATAGCATAACTAACATAACGTCAAATTATTGAAGACTATGGGGAAGATGCTATGCAAGGCACCGCGCAAGCGCAACAAAGTACCATACTATCTGTGGGCGGATCCAAGAAACTATTTGTCATTTTATTTTTAGCTCCTGGTAAGGCAGTATGGCAAACAGATCCGAACCAATTGATTGAAAGTATCAAGAAGGCAATGCCAGATACCATAGTTGTACAACTAACTATAGATCAATCTATACACATTGATGAATCTTACACTTAAAAATCAACCCGATTACAAATCGTTTCTGAAGACTCTGGAATGGCAGATAAAAATAACTCCTAAAGCATCTCGTATGCAACTATATAATAGTCACATCGACCCGAGTAAGCAATACGACAACTCAAAACAAGAACATAACACGTTGCTCCAGTTGCTGAAACGTAGCATATCTGATAGCGGTTATGCGATTATCATGGTTCTCAAATCTACGAATATCTATTCTGATAGTTTAAAGAATCAAAACGGCTACTTTGTAGCTGCGCTCATATTTGGCACGTTAGCAGACTTATTATTACTAACGCCATTAATACCAAAGCAACATAGCTATATGTTAGCACCGATAATACTATCTTATATCAACAAACTGTGCAACTTAGATGATGAACCGCTTGAGCGGCTATCTGTGGAATATCAATTGTTGACAATCAAGACATTGGTACAAAAATTGGAAGATAAGATTATATACAATGTATCTTTGGTCTGACGCAATATGATGTGCAAACGTTATTATTACCAAAACTGCTTGATGCTCAGATGAAGTTGGAGAATTGGGTGAAACCTTCACAAGATTACGCCAAGTCTCTAGCACTATATAATGACTGCTGCCAACAGCTTGATGAGACGTTGAATAGAATTTTTCTTATATTACCAGGTGTGAAAAAGAACGAATCAATAGAGAAATATAAAGATCAAATATTAATCTCAGTAGGCTATGGTATCGAGGCGCTAATTAAAGATGAGATATTAGCAAATGACAATCATAATAGAGGCCAAACAGTTGGTCAGATATATCAAGTGATACCGTACATACCTAACAACCAGTCCCGGTGGAATACCTGATGTTGTTAAGACGCTTGATGAAATGTGCCGTTTTAAAGTACCTGAGTCTCTATTAGAGCACGCAAAATGTGAGTATCATAGATTAAAAAATGAAATTAAGGATA
>CAIOSF010000074.1 GCA_903860855.1 uncultured Alphaproteobacteria bacterium
CAGTGCCACAAAAATATTTAAGATGGTGGCGCTACGCGCTTACTGTCATCAGACTCTACTTCAAGCTCGTCTTCATCATTGACGCCAGAACTAAGCGTAGATTGTTGTAGCAATCCCATTTCGAATTCACTATAGCTAGTATCATCTCGGGTTCCGGTAGTTGTATCGGTAGCATCAGCAACGGCTTCTGTTTCGATGGTAGCGTCTTGACTATCTTGCTGGTTGGATTGCTGGTCTTCATGGCTAGGCTCCTTCATTGATTTCTGCATGATACGAGGTTTGGGTGGTTCTGGCTGATAGTGCTCTGCTGTATTGCTCAAAGCAAACATGGCTGTTTTCCAGGATGACCAGTCAGGCTGTATAGCATGTTGGTGCATACTGCTTGGGGATGGCATGAGTAGATGTTCGGCGCGGAGTATAGCCGCCATGAAGCCAGCGTTATTGGCTGACTTGCCGACAAAGGCTTGCTCGAATAGCTTTGATGCAATGGTTTTGCTAAGGTCTATTTTCTGTAGGCATTGTTCTATCTTCTCGAACGCTACGATCTCTTTGGAATAGCATCCACCGCCATCATTAGCGACGATAGCAATATGCAATAGTTCTTGATCAATATCTTTCAGTATCCGGTAATGGATATAGCCTTGACTACGTGAACCAGTCTTGGCGGCACGACTTAGCTTCAAGGATAGATAGGATTTGAGGGTTAATATGGGTAAGTTTGCTTCAGGTTGAGTCATTGAATGTACTCCTTGGTATGGCTGAAAAAAGAAAGCCCTGAAGATCAATAAAGATCAACGGGGCTTTAGGATGGCTGCGGGCATTTCTGTTTATTGAGACCTAACCCCCGCGAAAGCTCTTATTCTTGTATAGATGGTTCTATTTGCTGCTTGCTTGCTATTTGCTATTTGCTGGTTACTACTTAACGCATTAGTTGAACAATTTCTTCTCAACCATGCGACCAACTGTGCCCCCTAGAAAACTACCCAATGGCCCATAGACAGAACCAATCACGCCCCCGACAATTTCACCGGGTGTAGGTGGATGAGTAATGTACTTGGTGGCAGTGTCTAAAGCTAATGGAACCAGTTCATGTTTTGCCATAGTGAATATCTCCAGATAGTGAATGAATAGAAGCGCTGAAAACAGCCTAGAAACAGGCTGAATTAATCAATCCAGTCGAAGCCGGATCATATGAATAATATGGCAATGAGTTCTATGGCTGTTACGGTAGAGCGGAATGAATGATGACGCGACAGAGAAGTGATAAGCGCATACAGCGCTTGGCCGTATGCACTATCTTATAAAGTGGGTATTGAATGACTGGTTATCGATCAGTGTTCAAAACGAGAATGTCTAGCTAGGGCTAGATCTAAGGGCTTATCTTGATCAGGTTCCATAAGGATGACGTGGTGAGATCTACCGGGCAATCGCCATACGCGGATCAACTTAGCGTCTTCTAGGCGACGTATAGCATCATAAAAGGCATCGCGGGAAAGACTCCATTTCTGCATAGTTCTTCTTGTTAATCTGACGCCGGGTTCTTGGTGTAAGCCCGCTAGGAATCCTAAGGCAACAGCCGTATGCAAGGATTTACCATTGAGTTTTGCAGCGGCAGCTAGCCAGTCTGGGCGAAACTGACCGGGAATAGATACCGGTATAGGTCGTTGGTTTAAACGTATTTTGGTAACGCTAGAGGGTAGTGGCATAAGTCACTCCTGTGTAATGGATAACAGGTTGTTTGCTTAGTAGAGGCCGACAGCCTCAGCGAACTAACAGAGATCATCTGGTAAACAAGGTATGATTCCCTGATACAGAATTGTGCTGTATCAGAATCAATATAAATAATGGGTATAGTCGATATATTCTAAATCAATGTACCTTTAGATGCAGGTTGTGTGTTTGTCATTGGTAATCGCAGGTAAATCGCTGGAATATTGTGATAAACTCGATCCAAAGAGTTTTGAATCTTGGCATTTATTGTGTATCATTTCGAAAAACTTAATCCTTAATCCCGACGAAAAGAAATTAAATGGAAGCATCAACAACCATTAGAAAAATGATAGCTGGTAATGAAATTGCAGTACCTTCCTATCAGCGAGCCTATTCATGGGATACCCCGATAGAGAACTCAGACCGAAAAACGCAAGCCGATGTTTTCTTGTCAGATTTAGAGGAATACAGCAGAAGCAACGCAGAAAGTCCATATTACTTTGGCCACTTTCTTTTTGAAGGAAAAGATAAAAAGTTCAATGTAATAGATGGTCAGCAACGTTTAACTACCATTGTGATTTTTTTATCGGCTCTGTTTACCAAGTTAAAGACCATTAGAGCATTGTCCGAGGAAGAAGAGATTTGCTATGAAGACATGGTGAAGCGGCGCAGCACAATACGATTTTCGACCGTTGATTATGATAATCAGCTTTTTATCGACTATGTCATAGATCAATCTAGGTCTGACCATAATGGCCTTGATACAGAATCTTCACGGCGGATCGTCAGGGCATTCGACTTTTTCAAAAAACAACTTGCTAAGAAATCCGAAGATTATTTAATTAAGATACTCTCTATTATTAGTGAGGCGACCTGCACAACTCACCCAGTTCAGAATGAATCGGAAGCGATTCAAATGTTTATATTTCAAAATAACAGAGGGAAGCAACCATCAAATCTCGAAATCGTCAA
>CAIOSF010000075.1 GCA_903860855.1 uncultured Alphaproteobacteria bacterium
AATTATTATACTTACTTTCATATTTTGATGAATGACTTCCTCAGCGTTGAATCCTAAACGCTCTTTCATAAAACTGCCGGCAGCTATATATGTAATGTAGAAACAAGCTGGGCCTATGAATCTAATTAAAAAATATGCTAAGATAGCTTTTTTATCTAATCTTTCCTTATAGCCAGGAGGAAAATTTGTGAGTAGCCCTGGTTTATTAACCATAGCCATTTTAATTTTTAATCTACGCTTAAAATCTACGTATTCTGGCGTTTCTCTTAACCTTGTTCTAGCAACCAGACCAATTAAGGCAATGATTGCACCAATCCAAAAAGCTATTCGCCAATTAAAAGCAAAGGAAATGGCAAAAGATGCCACTATTAATGCAACGAACCCACCTAATTCTGATGCTACGCTAATCATTCCACCATACATGTATTTATATGGTGATTTCAATGTTTCAGCTAAATAAAGTTGAGCACCAACTTTTTCCCCCATGGATGAAAATCCTTGCAAAATTCGACATACTATCATGACGATGCATGCGATTATGCCTATTTCCGCGTAAGTACCTATGGTAGCCATGATAACACAACAACCTGCCTGATGCTTGTAGTAATGATTATAGTACTCTTCCTACCAATCCTATCGCCAATAGAGCCTATGACAAACCCACCAATTGGTCTAAATACATACAGAAAGTTAAAGCTGCCAATAATTTAGCTGTCGTTGGATCACTTTGCGGGAAAAATAGATCGAAATAGATCGTTTAATAGAACCGCCATATGGACATATAGCATCAAATCAAAATATTCTAAAAAAGTTCCGATGGATGGTAAGAAGACTGCTTTTTTTTGCTGTCTGGTGATATTGTTAGCATTGTAAGACATGATTGGGGGCTCAATGTTTTGGAATAGTTAATCTAGGCCTAAGCCTAAACACCCAAGCACATACCCTAGCGTTTCGTATTATATTCTTTTAATTTTTATAATTTCAACTAAAAACGCTTTATAACTTATAATAAACTCCAAAATAGCGCAATAACCTATTCATAAAGTAGCACAAGAAGTGAGTCGGTTAGTCTATTAACCATAGATGAACAACGAAGCAACGCAGCAGTATTTAACAGCTGGCACTGGTCCTAGTTCTTATTATGTTGAGCATAGTATTTTATATCGCGAGCTTTTACCATTATCTGTTTTTCCAATATATCAACCAGTTCTTCTTGTGTGACCGTACCATTATCTTTTATATCAGTAATACCATTTGCAATTGTGCTGTTTTTAGCTGACTTATCACCATCTTTGACTGAGTTTTTGTCATTAGCTATAAAGACATTAACCCGCAAAGCATCCGATCTTAATGAGCTCCCAGCTATTACAACATTGACTTTATAGCGCAATCCAAGTTGATAATCATCAAACCAATCTGTGGCAATAAAGCCTGATGCCGGATCAGCGAGGATTAAAGGCATGGCAGCTAAAGTTTCGATAGCCCCCTGCCATAAGTATGAATTAACCAATATCTTTTTGCCCTTGCTGCCCCCTTCACCTTCTAGGGCTATTTTAGTTTTGGGAGCGACCTTGCCCGTCGATCCACCCGAAGGCACTAATCCAGTATCTGTTGGAATTGGCCTGGCATTGTCAACAGATGCAATAATGTTGCTCAAGGAATCACCACCATTACTGTCATCATTCTTAGATGTAGAAGGTCCATTACCATAGAGTACTATATCCTTGCCAAGAATCTTTCCTATTCTATCATCGCGAACATCTTGTATGGACTCGGGATAAGTATAAGATACTTTGTCTTTTGAAATACAACCAGATAACACCAAAGCCTGAGATGCAACTAGCAGTAATAACCCCATACTACCTTTTGATATACTATTCAATGCCATAAAATCCTTCTCAATCTGTACTAATATTTGACTATCTTTTCACTTACATAAGCATTTAAACGAATATAAAGCGTATTAATGAGTTTGCTGTGACGCATCATCCGACATGACGATCGCTCCAGGCACCTCTTGAACTAATGATTTTAGCTGTTTAGTTAGGGCTAACTTCAACACTTCATCGGCAAATGCAACCGGAATTATTTCAAGATTATCCTTAACTTTATCAGGCATATCATCCTCTAGATCCTTTATATTCTCTTTTGGTATCAGTACAGTGCGCACACCGCCACGCAGAGCAGCGAGTAGCTTTTCCTTCAATCCACCTATGGCCAATACCCTACCTCTTAATGTAATTTCTCCTGTCATCGCTATATCGCAACGCACAGGAACGGTAGTCAATGCTGAGACTATAGATGTGCAGATGGCTATGCCAGCCGAAGGTCCGTCTTTCGGTACGGCTCCCTCTGGTACATGAAGATGTATATCTTTCTCCTTAAAGATATCATTTTCTATGCCAAACTCATTCGCGCGAGAACGAATAAAGCCTAGGGCTGCTAGAACTGACTCCTTCATAACATCACCAAGTTTACCGGTGATCTTGACCTCGCCCTTACCTGGAAGCATAACAACTTCTATCGCTAAGAGGTCGCCACCAGCTTCTGTGTAAGCTAGTCCATTGGTAATACCAACTTGATGGTCCTTATCTACTTCACCATAGGTATATTTGCGCACACCGAGCAATTCTTTCAAATTTTCACCAGTGACAGCTATGCACTGCAGCTCCTCAAAAATAATCCTTTTCAGAGCCTTTCTCATTAATTTTGCAATATTTCTTTCTAAGCTTCGTACCCCGGCTTCTCTAGTGTAATATCTAATGATATCGCACATAGCCTCATCATCTATAGTTATCTCTCCATCCTTTATGCCATAGGCTGTAAGCTGCTTCTGCACTAAATGGCACTTCGCAATTTGCAGTTTTTCGTCCTCAGTATAACCAGACAAGCGGACGATCTCTAATCTATCAAGGAGCGGTTTCGGGATGTTCGTGCTGTTGGCAGTCATGACAAACATCACCTTGGAAACGTCATAATCAACTTCCAGGTAATGGTCGTTAAACTTTGTATTTTGCTCTGGATCCAACACCTCTAAGAGAGCTGCTGATGGATCGCCGCGATAATCATTACCCAACTTGTCAATCTCATCCAAAAGAATTAGCGGATTGTTGACCTTAGCCTTCTTCATGGCCTGGATTATCCTGCCGGGAAGGGCTCCAATATAAGTCCTGCGATGTCCCCTAATCTCAGCCTCATCTCTAAGTCCGCCTAAAGCAATCTTAACAAAAGGACGACCGGTAGCACCAGCTATTGAACGAGCTAAAGAAGTTTTACCAACACCTGGAGGGCCAATCAAGCAGATCAATGGTCCACTACGGGAATTATTTTCAACGCGGATATTAACAGCTAGATATTCAAGTACGTGCTCCTTAACTTTATCTAAGCCACAATGTTCATCGTCTAGTATCATCTTGGCATGATTTAAGTCAACTTTGATTGGAGCGTGCTTTTTCCACGGAATATCAAGGAGCCAGTCCAAGTAATTACGTATGACATTCGCTTCAGAAGACATCTGATTCATTGACTTTAATTTTTTCAACTCAGATTCAGCCCGATGCCTGGCTTCCTTGGTAAATTTTGTCTGCTTTATCCTTCTGGCCAGTTCATTTAATTCATCTTTTGCGTCTGTATCGCCAAGCTCTTCATGAATAGCCTTGAGTTGTTCATTCAAATAATAGTCTTTTTGATTTTTCTCAATCCTATTCTTGACCCTATTTTTAATACGATTATCAGTCTGAAGAAATTCTATCTCTCCACTAAGAAGAATCAATAGGTGTTCAAATTTCTTACTGGTATCATTAATTTCTAGCAATTCTTGCTTTTTCTCTACCGGTATGACGATCTGGGCACTGACAGCATCAGCAAATGCCGAAAGGTCCTTGATCTGCATGATGCTAGAGAGGATTTCAATATTTATCTTCTTATGCATTCTGACGTATTCGTCAAAACGCTCTTTCACCGATCTATGGAGAGCAGCCATTTCATCGCTGTTGATATGGAGAGAGCTGATATCAGATATCGGTTTCACCTGAGCCTCTAACACACCATCGGCACCAAGAAACTTAGTGATTTTCACTCTCTCTATACCCTCGGCCAGAATCTTAATGTTTGAATTCTGCAGTTTCAAAACCTGCAAGATCCGTGATACGACACCAACCTTGTAGATATCGCCAGATTTTACCACGTCTTTATTCGGATCCCTCTGGGCAACGAGCAGAATTTTATTCTGCTTACCATTTGCTCTTTCCAAAGCGCTAACTGAACTTTCCCTCCCTACAAAGAGTGGCACGATCATCCGGGGAAACATAACTAGATCGCGAAGAGGGAGAATCGGGTATGATTCTATATTACTCATTATTTACTCATAACGTTTTTGATAATATATATGGTGGTGACTATGATATACAAGGCCACTTCGTTCTTTCATGCATCCCAGGTACCTCATAATAATCGCATTAAGTACTATGCGTATGGTTTATTATAACGAAACGGCGTCCATCATCCTTTTTGCCATGATCACGTACATTATGTTCTTTGACTTCGTCTATGGCAATAGGCTAAAAATTTATGACGCAATATTTTTAGGGTTGATATGTGATTATTGCAACGATTCAGCCCTAGGTGCTTCAAGCATAACTAATCTCAATATGTGGTTAATTACAAAAAATTATCAGAAGATATTTGCTGTTCGAAATTTTGTTGGCTTATATGCAGCTTTTATTATATCCATCCTTCAACAAACTAGCGTCTTGATTGTAATAAATAAGATAGCGGGCTATCAATGTAGTCTCACACACATGAAGAGCTATCTTATCATTACAGCCTTTTCATATCCAATAATATGTAACTTGCATAGCCATTATCCTTCTGTTGGTGGCAATGAAAGACAGTAGCCAAAAGAAAATAGTTTTAACTCGCAGAGCGTTCTTTTTGGGTGGTATCAAAGCCATTGCCATTGCTGGTTTACTCAGTCGCTTTTACTATCTCCAGGTTGGTCAGCAAGAGCAGTATAGAACACTATCTGATAAAAATCGCATTCGCACCGTGATTATACCACCGATTCGCGGCATCATCACTGATTGCAAAGGAGTTGAGATTGTTAACAATAACATTGTTTATTGCATCATCATGAAGCATGAATCTACAGCTCAAACCGCAGAAATTATAGGGCAGATTGAGAAGATACTTGAGTATCAAACGGATATTTCAAGATTGGGCGTAGAAAAAACAGTTAAAAACGCAAATTATAACAAGCTGCCGATTATTATTCAAAATAGCCTCACTTGGCGAGATATAACCCTTATAGAGAGCAATGCATGGCATCTACAAAATAAAGTAGAAATTGTCCCACTACAGAAACGATCATATCTTAAAAGTAAGCTTTTTGGTCATATCACAGGCTATGTATCAAGACCAAGTGTGCAAGAAGCGCAAAATATCCAGATTCCCAATTATAGAGAGTTTGAAATAGGCAAAAGCGGTGTAGAAAAGACATTTGAAAATGTATTGCAAGGCAAACCTGGGATTAGGACTTACGAAGCTGATGCTCGTAATACTCTTGTACGAGAATTGTCTATCGTGCCTCCAACACAAGGTAGAAGACTAGCCCTATCCATCGATAATGACATCCAAAAAATGATCGCAGAGGTAATGGCTGATCAAATGGGAACTGTAGCATTAGCAAATATTGAAGATTGCACAATGGCCGGGCTATATTCATCCCCATCATATGATCCAAATGAATTCATCGGAGGAATCAAATCGTTAGCTTGGCACAAGCTTCTCTATGATCCAGATAAGCCCCTCATCAACAAGGCGATATCATCAGCATATCCACCTGGATCGATATTCAAGATTGCCACAGCCTTAGCTATCCTTGGGCAAGGAATCAGTCCAGAGGCTACGGTGTTCTGCAATGGGGAGTTTACTCTTGGCAACCGCATATATCATTGCTGGAATTCAGCTGGGCATGGAACGGTCAATTGGCATGACGCTACATCTAAGTCATGCAACGTCTACTTTTACACGTATGGACTGAAGATTGGTATTAAACCTATGGCAAAGATGGCCCATCTGCTGGGACTTGGCCAAAAAACAAATATAGAGCTACCATCGGAGCAAGCCGGTATAGTGCCTGATCATGAGTGGAAGAGAAGTAAATTGAAGCAAATTTGGTATGCAGGAGATACGGTGAACGCTAGTATAGGCCAAGGATTCATTCTGACAACTCCAATTCAGCTTCTTACGATGATCCTGAGGATTATACATGGGAAGGCCGTTAGACCAAGCATAATCAAGGCAGGGCAAGACTTTTCCGGGTTGATTCAGAATTGGGACGGACAAGGAGAGAAAGATGGTGGAAGGCTACTTGAATACGCCGAGGATTTGACCATACAAAACAGGTATCTAGAGATGATAAGATATAATCTCTACAGGGTATTCAATTCTCCTGGCGGCACGGGCTATACTAGTCGCTTGGATGGTATAGACATGGCAGGGAAGACGGGAACAGCCCAAGTCATCTCCCAACGCAAAACCCAAAACAAGGCGCACCTAGAGCACGGTTGGTTTGCTGGATTCGCTCCATATGATCAACCAAAATACGCTATATCAGTGATAATTGAACATGGAAACTGGGGTGCGAAGAGCGCCCTTCCCGTAGCGAAGCAGATATTCGAGAGGTTGTTGCGATAATCTGGATGGAGCCATACCAGTTTCTCACATGCAATGGACAAGCCAAAGGCGAAGTCAAATTAAATAATGAGAGAGGAGCGACGGATGAAGTGGCAGTAGTTGAAAGCGAGGACTGATATCAGTCCTCCTCCCCCTATTTATGCATGCAATGCCTGCTACTTCGAAGGACCGCCAACTTCTTGAGGCTTAGTGCCTCCTATGATATTGTGATCGTCAGAGATTTTATTTGCATCCATTTTTACCCCGTCGCTTACACCAGAACTTTTGAGATCTGACCCAAGTTGCTCTGGCGTTTTATTTGTACCGCCAGTCTGTTGTTGATCCCCAGATGTTAGACCGCTACCTTTTAGATCGGATGCAATTTGCTCTGATGTTTTAGTTGTGCCATCAGTCTTAGACTGATCACCGGAGGTTAGGCCGCTACCATTCATGGCCTTTTTTGCCTTGTTTATGAGATCTTCGCCTTTGTGGATATCGTCTGTAACAATCCCTGCGGCGTCTTTACCATCGCTTATCGCTTTGCTTATGTCGTGTTGAATCTTGCCGTTCTGAATGGTATCGGAAAATTTCTCAAAACTCTGAGCAATTTCACCGAAGTTCCTATCGTTGATACCTTTGCCTACGTCGCTTATGAGGTCCTTGGTAGTTCCCCAGGCCTCCTGAGTCGCTTCCATAATGTTCTTACTAGCATCACTAGCATCAGCACCGATTTTTCCGACATCTTCTTTTATTTTGTCTGTAATTTCACCAACTTTACCAGACATATCATTGTATGCCGTTTTGATTCCCTCAAAATCCTGCTCAATCGCTTTCTCTAGGGCTCCAGCATCTTTCCAAAGCTCCTGTGCTCCCTTGACTACCTGTTGAACATCCATTAGAGCTCCAAGATAGTTACCACTTTTAAGATCCGCAACAAACTCAACCAAACCCTTTGTAAATGATGCTACTTCAGCGACTGTGCCATCTTTTTCAAGGTATTGAAATGTGGCACTGCCTTTTGATAATTTCTCTCCCAAATCACTTACTATCCCTGATAGCCCATCCTTGCTGCCTGGTGTCTGGTCTTGTGGTGTATTGGTCGGCATAAGAGAAGCGGCGAGTTTCTTTGCTTGCTCTGCTAGTTTGTCCGTATCATGCATATGTAAAATCCTATGGTAAGTATGTGTTTATATTAATAGCTATCATAAGACAAAGCATAGCTAAAGACTAATGGCTTTTTGTTTTATTCTGAAGTTTATTTCTATTTACATGGGGCGGTTTAAGAGGCACCACGGCATGGTGCTCCTGCTCAATGCAGCTATCAGTTTACGCTAGGATCGTCGCTAATTATTGCTCCCGCAAAAGTTCTACCAATGCTTAGGTTTGTGTTAGATAATCTTGCTGTAAGATCACCATACCCCCTTTCTATCTGTTCAGCCCCGACTAAAACCGTCTCCCCTTCAGCTAGAATTGCGGCAATTACATAAGCAAGTCCGGCTCTGATATCTGGCACTCTTATTGGCTGATCTATAGCCTTTAATTTTGTTATTCCCTGAATTATTGCGCTATGCTCATGATCGAATCCCTTATACCGACATGATAATGATCCGAGGCAACCCTTCACAGCTTGGGCTTTTGCCCCCAGCTTATTTAATATATCGAGGTAGCCAAACCTCTGTTCATAAACCGTTTCGTGGATAACAGACATACCGTTAGCTTGAGTCAGTAAAGTAGCAAATGGCTGTTGCCAATCGGTAGAAAATCCTGGATATACATCAGTTTCGAGAATTACTGGTGATAAGATTTGTCGTTCACGATAGAATTCAATCGTATCAGCCCCGATCAGCCTATAGCCACCTCCAACCAGGTTGTAATAGGAAAGAAAATTTCCAAGTAAATCTGGTCTAATTCCACTGATAATCACTCTACCATTTGAAGCACATGCCAATGATGCCCAAGATGCCGCCTCGATTCTATCGCCAATTATGTTAAAGCTTGTGCCATGTAATTGCTCAACTCCATGGATTGTGAGTTCGCGATTATTTGCCATAAAGATGATTGCTCCCATTGAACGCAACATCGTGATCAGCTCCGTAACCTCTGGCTCAATTGCAACATTTGAAATAACGCTTGTACCCTTAGCCAAAACTGCTAAAAATAGGCAGGTCTCGGTGGCTCCTACTGATGGGTATGATAGGTGAATGTGACACCCTCGCAGGCGATCGCTTGCCGTTGCTATGTATACTCCGTCTTCTCTTCTGACCTCAGCTCCGAATCTTTCCAAGGCATTGATATGAAAATCAACATTCCTCTTCCCTATATCGTCACCCCCGACAGTCGGTACTACCGCTATACCACAACGATGCAGTAAAACACTCAAAAGCAATATCGGTATACGATTGGTACGTGAATCTGGCAAAGAGGCATGGTGTCTACATAAGGTTGTTGGGTCGATCTCAATGACATGATCCTCAACCCACCTTACACCAACGCCTAGAGAATGGACCAATAACTGTGTTATCTCAACATCTCCCACTCTTGATACGTTGGATAAGACCACCTTTGAACTCGACAACAAAGACGCTACTATGGCTTTCGTTGTTAGGTTTTTCGCCCCCATACACCGAATTTCACCAGTGATCGCATTGCCACCGGTAATCTTGTATTTTACGTTATCAAAACTGTTATGATAATTCATATGTGAATGGTAAAAAACCAATGAGTTATTTATAGTAATTATTAAGTGTGAATAAATCTAGTATCAGGAAAGGTGATTTTCGTCAAACGCGGTGATAGAGTGCAGTTTTAAACGTAGTGAGAGAAAAATGGTTAACTTTAGCCATGACTCAATTACAACTGATACATATAACCGATATATTATCGTAATGACTATTCGACAAAGATAGAATTCTATTGACTATCGTTTATTTGCGATTTAGGTTTAGAGCAGTATCGGCAATATCGTGGTGTTACTAACTTATATTATGGGTTGAAAAGTTGGATATGAAACAAAGTGGAAAAAATACGACTAACATAATGACCGAAGATGAAGCCGAGGCTGTGCTTGAGGTATTCAGCGGTGTTAGGGATTACTTGTGCAATCCTGATCGGGCGGGGGATATAAAAAAGTTTCAGGAGTATATGGAGTTCATAGATAAGCATGATAAAACTTCAGGTAGCGAGCTCGCGCACAAATTAAAATGCCTTAAATATGCCTTGTCAGGCCGCTCTATTGATACTCATGACTCATTTGTAGATTGGAATGGAGTGAAGTTCGGTAGTAAAGCTGAATTTAATAAACTTGATCCTATCAAAGAGTTGGGTAGTGAAGGTTATTGCTTTGCGAAGGTGATGGGCGGGCAGTGGCAGTTGAGTGGGGTGCTTGAGCGATGTGATGATGAGAAACTCGACAAGATGATTGAGAGTATAGATAGTATAAAAAGTATCATTGTGAGTTTCGATGGCTTCGGGTTCGATAAGGCCTACCCTAAAATG
>CAIOSF010000076.1 GCA_903860855.1 uncultured Alphaproteobacteria bacterium
CAAATAAAAAATGATAAAAAGAATATCAGCAATAATTTGCATTACTTTGCTGCTAGTAGCCTGCGCCACTGAGCAGCCGATACAGAATCAGGTATCTTCCGATAATATTCCAAACCAACCACTGCGCATTATAGTCTTAGGAGCTCCTGGTGTTGGCAAGGGCACTGATGCCGTGATGCTTTCAAAGCGTTACAATATACCACAGCTTTCCACTGGCGATATGCTTAGAGCAGCAGTAAAAGATGGAACCAGTCTAGGTCATAAAGCAGAGTCATATCTAAAAGCTGGGCAACTAGTACCTGATGAACTTGTTCTGGATCTTATCAAAGACCGAGTAAACCAAGAAGATTGTTCTGATGGCTTCATACTAGATGGATTTCCTCGTACAGTTGTCCAGGCCAAGGGGCTGGATGACGTCTTAAAGGGCCTACCGCATGGATATCTGCTCATTGTAAACTTGCTTGCTGATGACGAAGATTTAGTGACTCGCGTAAAGAAGAGAGCCATATGTGCAAAATGCAATAATGGCCAGATTGATCATATCAAGTACAACAAGATATGCAGCACATGTAACGGTGATGAAGTTGCGCGGGAAGACGACAAGGAAGATATTGTGCGCAACCGTCTGGTAGTATACCATACTCAGACCGAACCCGTAATCCAGTATTATAAAGATAACAAGGGGTTTTTCGAAGTTAAAGCAGTAACGATACCGCAGACATTCAATGAAGTTGTGCGTGGGATAGAGAGTAATATAATGGTGACCGGGAAATAACAGATAATCACCCCCCTCGAGCAGTGGGAAATTTTACAACTTTAAGAGATTATTAAACCTATAACGGCGTGAATTTGACTAAACCATATAACTGTATATGATGGCTTCGCTCCATAATAGCTAAAAGTGTAGTACCATGTATACAGGTCACGCCCCAGGTAATATGACCACTAAAGACTTTATGATCAATTATTGCGAGAACATCGGTGCATATGCTAGCATCTTGGTGTTTGACAGGGTGCATAATAAGGTTGGTTACGCAAAACAGCTGTATACGGAGCAGTCATCCTTAAATTTCTCTGTAAATAATCAAAAGCTATATGAGCTCACCGAGTCCATATACAGAGCATCAGATCTCAGATTGATAAAAAGTGAAAAGGAGATATTCGACGGATTCTTAAAAAAGATGATGATCCTTTTGCCAGCCTCCATAAGCGCCTCTGATACAAATGATATAAAAGCAACGGCCCTGCTAGTTGGATACCTTCATCCTAACAATAATCAAGATATGGTCGACGCAACGATAGTTGATATGGTATTTAAAGAGCTAGAGACAGATGTGCACAAGATTGAATCATTAAATAATGTACTATATGAAGGACATTCAGATTGTATTGAGTACCTTGGTCATCTGCCAGCAGTGTCTATGGAATAATATGGCATTCTAGATAAAAGATGAATACGTTAACTGCGACATTTTGGTATTGCTTAACCTCTTAAACTCAGCCATAACTCAGCCATAACTGTTTATTCATCACCTAACATATATATGGGTACATCCAATACAACACAAAACACCTCTACTTCCAAGCTCATCCCCAGACTATTGCTCGTTGACGGTTACGGCTTCGTTTTCCGAGCTTTTTATGCCCTCCCATCACTAACGACTCCCAACGGCATACCGATAGGGGCAATACAAGGATTTGCCTATATGATCCTGCATCTATTGCAAAGCCAGCGCTATGATGCAGTCGCCGTTGTCTTGGACAAAGGTAGCTCAAAGGATACGGTTAGACATCAAATGCATGTTGATTATAAGGCGAACCGCAGCACACCTCCAAGCGAACTCCTATCTCAGTTTCCGATTATGAGGGAAATGCTTGAGGCATTTGGCATACCTTATATAGAGCAGCATGGAGTTGAAGCTGATGATATAATCGCAGCATATGCAGAGCACGGAGTTCAAACAGGCTATAAAATTACTGTTGCTTCAGGTGATAAAGATTTACTACAACTTGTTCGCAACAACACAGTTCATGTTTATGATCCAATAAAGAAAAAAACATTGGACAGTATAGGGGTATTTGAAAAGATGGGAGTACAGCCACATCAGATTAGGGATTACCTGGCTTTAATAGGAGATGCATCAGATAATATACCTGGGGTGCCAGGTATAGGACCAAAAACGGCAGCTGGACTTCTGGGCATATATACTGATCTAGAGCAGATATATAGCAATCTTGCCAGCATCAACCCAATAAGAGTTCGCAGCTTATTGGACAAAAATCGGGCTCTTGCCCTTCTCTCTCATCAGCTCGTAACGCTACATATTGATCAAGTGAAGATTGATAGACCAATAGATAACCTAAAGTGGCTTGGTATAGAAGCAAACTCTAATAATATTTCGACTTTCACAAGACAATATGGATTACATGCACTTCAGCAAAAGTATCTGCGAAACTTTGGCAACAGAGGAAATTCAACGACAATAGGATCTCTGATCAATCAGACTTCAAATAGCACATTAGTAGAAAACCTACTAGAGAGTGGAAAAAACCTAGGTAGAGTCGCGATTTACTATCAATACGATATAAAAGGACAAATTCCTCATATCACCATAAGTGATGGAGAAAACACAGTTGATCTCTATACCGATAGCATACCAAAAGAGATAGCAGAAGGCATATTGGGAAACAGTGCAATAATCAAAGTGTGCCATGGTATTACAGAAATATTTCATGTTCTTGCTCCATCTATATCAGCAGCAAGCATTGCTAATACCTCATCATCGAATCCACATATACCGACAGAAGCAGCATCTAACGGGATGGAACAATTATTTATTCTTAATACTAAATCATGCCATGATGTTTCATATATGGCTTACGCTCTCGGCAGCGGCAGAAGGTACGATCTTCATACTCTCATATCACAATACCTACCAAGTAATACCAATGTTGATACTGGAAAAGCACTATTGATGCTTCATACTGTTTTAGAAGCAGAGCTTAAACAAGCTAGCTTAACAGTAGATCTATATAACATAGATCATGCTATGATGTCACTACTCCTCATGATGGAGTATCGTGGCATATTAGTAGATAAAGAATACCTCCATCAGCTTGGTCGTGAATTCACTCTTAAGCTAAACGATATTTCTCTGGAAATTTACAAAGAAGCTGGCTCTAGCTTCAACATAGCCTCACCCAAACAAGTCGCCGAAGTTCTCTTTGGATATCTTAAGCTCCCCGGTAAAAACAAATCAACAAGCTCTGATGTGTTGGAAGAACTAGCAGCACAAGGATTCACTATAGCAGAAATGATTCAAGAATGGAGGCATATGGCCAAACTTCAAGGAACATACATAGAAGGGCTACTTGCTGCTATAAACCCAGTAAGTAAGCGCATTCATCCAACATTCCACGCAACTTCAACTCTTACAGGGCGGCTTTCTGCTAGCGAACCGAATCTTCAGAGCGTTCCCATTAAGTCAACAGATGGGGCTAAAATACGCCGAGCTTTCATAGCAAAAGATGGACATGAACTGATGTGCGCCGACTATTCTCAAATTGAAATCAGGGTATTAGCACATATCGCAGACATAACATCGCTCCAACAAGCTTTAACTAATGGTCTGGATATACACACCATAACAGCCAGTCAAGTCTTCGGTATACCAATAACAGAAATAGACGATCATTGGCGGAGAAGAGCTAAGGCGATAAACTTCGGCATAATATATGGAATGAGCGCCTTCGGCTTGGCAAAGAATCTCGGGATTAGTAACTCAGAGGCAAATATGTACATCAAAAATTATTTCCATACCTATCCTGGCATTGAGAGCTATATGAGCAGAACCATAGAGCAAGCTAAAGAAAATGGCTATGTTACCACCATCTTGGGACGCAAATGCTATATAACCAACATTGATAGCAAAAACCCGGTATTACGTAAGATCGCTGAAAGATCAGCTATAAACGCGCCGATTCAAGGAAGTGCCGCTGATATAATGCGCAAAGCAATGGTAATGTTACCACCTAAACTTCAACAATATTTACTATTACAGGTTCATGATGAGCTGATTTTTGAAATACCAAATGATAGGATGATCGACGCAATTGAGGAAATATCAGATACCATGAGAAACTGCATGAGCATTAAGGTTCCTCTTACTGTAAAACTAAAACATGGAAAATCTTGGGGATGATAATAGTGCTCAATGTGTACAGAGTCAGGGCATTATGTACATAGTTATAATACATTACATACCCTCCTAGATCATTTTCCCATTGTCATATCACAAATTTGATATAGAACGTCTACGTGAGGTTGTTTATCTCACAAATTATTATAATAATAGCTATCATTACAATCAAAACTTGCAATGATATATTATGAGTAATATCATAGAATCTACCCATCTCCTTAGATTTCCAATGTAAGTACACAGGGAGTATGATAGCAATCACAGCTAGAATCATACCAGCAAAGCTAAGAGCATGGATAAAAGCATTAGGCACGATTAAGGCCACAAATGCAGCTGGCAATATAGCACAAGCAACCATTAAAACATGTGGAGGTTTATGCTTTATAATCTGGCACTTTAAAATATCGATCAGACCCAATCCAACACCAATAGTTGATGTAAATATCGCTAGAATTGAGATAATCCAAGCCAAGGCCTTCATCACACCGACACCAGCAGCCTCACCAAGAGCATCGATAAAATCCCCAACTTCAACTCCCTGGCCACTAATAAGACAATTGAAAAAATCATGATTGGCCTTATATAGCACACCAAGAGTACAAGTTATCCATATAGTGTAGACTATGGCAGGGATAAGGCTCCCCCAGAAGAACACTATGCGTAACTTCTTGGCGTCTTTATTGCAATAAGTTGTTAAAGTATGAAAAATGACTTGAAAACCAAAAGAAGTAAATAAAACTGGTATTGCAATGTTCCACGATGCAATGTTGATTGGAGCAATCATAGGCAGCATCCCTAAATCCACCCCACATATCAAAGCTGCGATAAATAGCCCGATCACAATCAACATTATCAAAAATAATGCTTGATTAAATGAATCAACTTTATGAATTGAAAAAGAAAGAATCAGAAGCACTATGGCCGAGTATACCATCGTCACAGTGATATGATCACTTTGAATAGAGAAAGTTGCCAATAAGGCAACTATGGTAGAAGAACAACCATATATATATGCCGAGAGAAGAGAGTAGCATAGCAGCATAAGGCTTATATCCCCAACTAAATAGGAGCCAATGCCACTAAAGAGCTTACCAAGCCTCCCTAAGGAGAGCCCCTCATCTGCCCTAAGATTTAACTCTATATTGATCAGGGCCGAGTAATACATTGCAAACCATATTACAAGCATAAGAGCAAAACTCTGGAATAGACCAAGTTTGGCCATAGTCATCGGCAAGGCAACCATACCGGCTCCTATAGCTGTACCGGCAATCAAGCATATCGACCCAACAGTTTTGCGCACCTTTCTTCTACTACATATCAATATAACATCAAGCATAATACACCAAGTCCCGGATAAGACAATGGGGAGCAATGGCTAAAATTGATGTGGGGCCCGGCTAGGCGATGTACCATCTCTTGGGCCTTAGGGAGGAATAGACCCACAGTACATGGCACATTACCAGTCTCGAAGTAAACAGCACAAACTATAGGGCACAAAGGTATTGAATTACAGACTGTGAATTCAATGGGATGAGCAGGAGTACATACCTCAGACCCTTGCGGCGGCACCGTCACAAAGCATTGCCGAACAATAAGCAACTTTAAATAAACAGTCAAAACGAGATCTATATTATTTATCTATTGCTCTTGTATTCTCTATGGGTATAGCCCATGTACAACTGTCTAGGGCGGCCAATCTTAAGGCTGCCATCCTCAAGCATTTCTTTCCACTGAGATATCCAACCAACAGTGCGGGCAAGAGCAAACATAGCAGTGAACATTTTTGTCGGTATACCAAGAGCTCTGTAGATGATTCCAGAATAAAAATCAACATTAGGATAAAGCTTCTTCTCAATAAAATAATCGTCCTTCAGAGCTGCCTGCTCAAGGGCCATAGCCAAATCCAATAAAGGGTCACTGATTTTTAAATTTGATAGAACGCTATCACACATCTTTTTAATAATCTGAGCTCTGGGATCATAATTTTTATAAACTCTGTGACCGAATCCCATAAGCCTAAAGCTATCTTCTTTGTTTTTTGCCCTAGCTATGTATTCAGGCACACGTTCAGGCTTCCCAATCTCTTCTAACATCTTAATCACGGCCTCATTGGCACCTCCATGAGCAGGTCCCCATAGAGCAGCGATTCCAGCGCCCATAACGGCAAAAGGATTGGCACCTGAAGATCCAGCCAATCTAACAGCTGAGGTTGAAGCATTTTGTTCATGATCAGCATGGAGGATAAGGAGAAGATCAAGGGCCTTGTTCGCCACTTCATTATTATGGTATACCTCACTCGGTACAGCAAACATCATATTTAAAAAATTAGCTGGATAATCAAGGCTATTATCAGGATGGATAAAGGGATGCCCGATAGAGTACTTATAGGCCATAGCAGTTAAAGTTGGCATCTTCGCTACAAGTTTGAACACTATCTGCTCGCGATGCTGAGGATTATTAATATCAAGATGCTCATGATAAAAAGCTGATAGGGAGTTGACGGCTCCGGCCAATATTGCCATAGGGTGAGAATTTCTCGGAAATCCTCTATACATAAAATGAATCTGTTCATGCACTAAAGTGTGATGCTTAATTGCATCCAAAAACCGATTATATTGCTCGGCATTCGGCAACTCACCATACACAAGTAAATAACAAACTTCCATATAGGTACTCTTCTCTGCTAGATCTGCTATATCGTAACCACGATATCTTAGTATACCTTTTTCGCCATCTATATAGGTTATCTTAGATTTACATGCAGCAGTCGAAGTAAAGCCAGGATCAAATGTAAAGACCCCATAAGCATTAAGCTTTGAAATGTCAATTAACGGGCCACCTTCCGTCCCCTGAAGGATGGGTAGCTCTATATCTCCTGCAATACCAGGAATTGTAAGTTTCGCTGTGGCCATTATTAGAGCCTCTTTGTATTATTTTAGATACATCTAATTTAATACTTTATGCTGCAACGCAGCATAAGGCAAGAGCTAATAGTTTTCACACCTATACGACGGATAATATAGCGAATAAGGCACCCCAGACCAACGCACTGTATAAATCCTATTTCACCCATCCAAGCTCAAAGCAAGGACCGCGATGAATTTTTGTTTTATATATTAATAACCCTCTAGAGGTTTTAAACGACCCGTGGAATACCCCCCTGCACAGATTACAACCAGTAATACAAAAATCTAATAAGCAAAAAACCCCTGCAAATGGGTTTATCCACTCACCACACTATTGAGAGCGACGATCGCCAACGAACTGCAACAAGTATATAAACAAGTTGATAAAATCCATATAAAGAGACAAAGCTCCATAGACAGAAAATTTCTCAGCGGCCTCACGATCACTACATATCTGAAAGTAGATGTTGCGAATATTTTGTACATCGTAAGCTGTCAATCCTGTAAATATTAGGACACCTAAAATGGAGATAATGAAGCTCATACCGCTACTATGCAGAAACATATTGACTATCGAAGCTATGATGATCCCAAAAAGACCCATGATTAGGAATGATCCCATACCAGATAAGTCTCTTTTAGTGGTATAGCCGTATATGCTCATCGCACCGAAAACCGACCCAGTAACGAAGAAAGTACGAGCTATACTTTCACCAGTATAGACAAGAAATAAAGCAGAGAGTGATAACCCCATCATACCGGCATAAAGCCAGAGACAATTGCGAGCAGCATTGACACTAATTTTGGTGAACCTCGCTCCCATATAGAAGGCCAGGCCAACCGGAGCAAAAAGAACAACATAAAAAAGA
>CAIOSF010000077.1 GCA_903860855.1 uncultured Alphaproteobacteria bacterium
AGGAACTGGTATCAAGCCTGTTAATAACACTATCATCAAATCAACTTAGGAGCTTCAGATGCAAGTATTAAAATTCGGCGGCACATCTTTAGGAAGTGCAGAGCTCATTTTAAATGTATTAAAGATTGTAAAAATAAGATGCCAAGATAGGAACATAGGCTTGGTGCTATCAGCTGTATCTGGAGTTACAAATCTTCTCGCCGACAGTATAGCCCAAGTTCTTGCTGGAGATGATGTAGATGTGATGACCAGGCGACTCATCACAGTGCACGAGAAGATAATTACCTCACTTTCTCTGGATATCATGGCACTATCTACCGAAAATCTTATGAACTACCTAACTGAAATTGGAGCTAAATATAGTGCACTACTTCAAGGGATAAAGTTAATTAGAGAATGCCCAGACAGGGTATATTGCCAAATTCTCAGCTTTGGTGAACGTCTCTCAACCAGTATATTCTCCGAGTTATTGGTTGCCTCTGGTCTTGACGTAAAATTTATCGATAGCTACGATTTTATTAAAACCAAGGGATCCCTTAAAGAGGGCACGCCGGTCATAGCTGAAATAGAGAGAAGATTCGCCACAATAAGGGAAGATCCCAATAATATAATCCTCATGCCGGGATTCATTAGCTCTGATCTCAATGGCGATCTAAGCCTTCTCGGAAGGAATGGCTCAGATTACTCAGCAAGCCTAATGGCCGTTGGGTTAAGAGCTCAACATTGTGAGATCTGGACTGATGTAGACGGCATATATACAGCTGATCCCAATCAAATACTAGAAGCCAAACTGATCAAGGAAATGAGTTATGGAGAAGCGATGGAGCTTGCCCTTTATGGAGCAAAGGTACTGCATCCAAAAACAACCTCTGCTCTGTCCGGCTACAATATTCCTCTGTACATCAAAAATACATTCAATCCTGAGGCTTATGGCACAAAAATATCACGCACAGCTGAGCATGATAGCTATTTAATTTGTGGTATCTCATCCATCGGCAACATAGCCTTGCTCCATATACATGGCAGTGGCGTCAAAGGCCTACCAGGGATCGCAGCCCGTATCTTTTCCACCGTATCCAACTGTGGTGTTGCGATCATGTTGATCATAAGCCAGGCCAGCTCTGAAAATTCAATTTGTTTTTGTATTGCCGAATCTGATATAGCAGTAGTTCAGCAAGCTTTACAAAATGAGTTGTTTTTAGAGATTGATGCGAGGATTATAGAGGAAATAGAGGTCATTCATAACCAATCAGTCATTTGTATTGTCGAGGATCAAATGCGTTTTCGCTACGAAATAGCCGGTAAGTTCTTCTCTGCCATAGCTAAAGCCGGAATTAATATTTTGGCTATAGCTCAAGGATCATCGGAAAGATGTATATCAGCTGTTATCAATGGTAAAGACAGAATTAGGGCCGTTCAGGCTGTTCATAGCTCATTCTTCCACACTCTTCAGCCGATAGAACTATATATAGTTGGCCTAGGATCAGTTGGTGGAGCTCTAGTTGAGCAAATCGAGGCAAGGCAAGAAGAGTTGATGAGCGAAGGAGTCGATGTGAAGGTTATAGCTCTAGTTGATTCAAAAAACATGGTTTATAGCAAGAATGGCATCAACCTTGCCGATTGGAATACCTCTGATAGGAGAATGGATTCAACACAAATAGATACAAGCCCGAAGCAAGAAGACAAAGGAGCGAGGTGCCCAACAAACATAAGCATATTATTGGATAAAATTAGACTAGATAAACCAATCAATGGGGTGTTTGTTGACTGTACAAGCTCAGAAAGAATAGCTTTAAGTTACAAAGAAGTATTTCCAGTAAATCTTCATGTAGTAACGGCAAATAAAAAAGGAAATAGTGGCACACTCCAGTATTATAGCGAAATAAGAAAAAAAGCTGAGAAATACAGAAGACGTTTTTTATATGAAACAACTGTTGGAGCCGGCTTACCAATAATCGATACATTCCAGAATCTTCTCAAAAGTGGCGACAAATTGCTTAACTTCTCCGGCATTCTTTCTGGATCACTGTCTTTTATATTTGGATTACTTGAAGATGGGATACCATTTTCCCAAGCTCTTACCATAGCTTGCAACAAAAAATTCACCGAACCTGATCCACGGGACGACTTAAACGGCATGGATGTTGCACGCAAGTTACTAATCCTGGCTCGAGAAGCTGGCTATCATTATGAGCTCAGTGATATTGAAATCATGCCAATATTCCCGGAAGGATTCGATCTAGGTGGTGGTATTGAATCATTTCTTGCAAGACTTGTATTAGTTGATGACTACTTCAAAGATAAAGTAGAAAGTTGCCGAAGGAGCAACCAAGTACTGCGATTTGTTGGTGAAATTAACGATGGCAAGTGCACGGTTGGCATCAAGTCTATTGATAACGGTCATTCTCTTCATGCAATAAAAGGGGGAGAAAATGCCTTTGCTTTTCTCACCAAGCGTTATTCACCCATTCCTCTTGTAATCCGTGGCTATGGAGCGGGAGTAGAGGTAACTGCAGCGGGTGTATTTGCCGATATCCTGAAAACTGTTGATTTCAACGTGACTAATAACGTCTTACAAGCCTCGGTTGGATCAGATGAAGAGGAGTCAAACAAAAAGCATTGCGGAGAGAGAGAATGACTAATGGTTATACGCGAACGGATTCAAGCCCAGAGCAAGGAGAACAAGCGACAAGTGCGAAGAGTGTATTCTACATACACTGGAATCCAATGGGATGAACGGATATATCAAGGATCTGCGAAGTGAATCGTCACGAAGCATTGTAGACGAAGGACGAAATCCTAAGTTCGACGATGCTATGAGCTTGAATCCGAAAGCTAAGGTGGTCAAAGCATTTGCCCCTGCCACAGCAGCGAATTTTATTGTCGGATTTGATTCCTTGGGGGCGGCCGTCGAAGAAATCATTGAGATTGATGGGCGCATAATATGACCACTGGTAGTGGAGATGGTCCAAAACTCGACGAAGCTATAGACTTTAATTCGAACACAATGACCAAGCTGTCTACTCAGTCAAAGCCCCATGAGATGTTCGGTGATGAAGTGATCATAGAAGATCGACCAAAAGAAGTCAGAGATATCGAGTATTTCTGGGATATAATCATTACCGGCAAATATGCCGACAGACTACCATCTGATACGCAAAAAAACATAGTGACCATGTGTTGCCATGCTTTTCATCGAGATCTTATAAAAAAAACCACTGGTCAAAAACTCAAGACATTCACCCTTACCCTCAAGAAAGGCCTTCCTGTTTGTAGCGGTTTAGGATCAAGCGCTGCGTCCATAGTCGCATCCTTGGTAGCCTTACGAATTATATGACTGGCCGTTTACCAAAAACGAGCTGCTCCTGCTAGCAGGGGAGATGGAAGGTGAAGTGAGCGGATCAGCCCACTATGATAATGTCGCCCCGGCTCTGCTCGGAGGATTGCAGTTGATGCTACCAGGAAGACTAAGCGAGGCCTTACCAATTTTTGATGAATGGATTTTAGTTATTCACCATCCAGGCATAGAAATTTCAACACGAATGGCTCGTGATATTTTACCAAAGTCTCTTAAACTCTCAGAGGCGATATGCTATTGGCAGAGACTATCGGGATTTATTCACAGCATTTATCGAGGAGATAGAGAACTAGCCTCGTCTATTTTGCAAGATAACTTAATCGAACCGTATAGATCAAGCTTGATTCCCAAGTTCGCTTTAGGAAAGAAGGCCGCTTTAGAAGCGGGCGCCTTGGCATTTAGCATATCTGGCTCTGGTCCGGCTTGCGTCGCAATCGTTGACTCAATGGATAAAGCGAAGCTGGTACATGCAGCCGTAAACGGAGCCATGCATTATAGCGATGCCCCCCCTGAATCGCTCGTTATCAAACCATTCAGTAAGATCTGTAGAATATCAGAACCAACAAGAAATTTTTAGAAGGGGCATAGCCAATGTTGTTCTATAATATTAAAACCAGAGCAGAAGAAGTAAGCTTTAGATGGGCAGCAGAGCATGGTATAGGCTCAGATGGAGGCCTTTACTTTCCGAAACAATTGCCAGTTATCACATTTGAAAATCCTAAGTTCAACGATGCTATAGGCTTGAATACAGAAACCTGTGGTTTTGTTGACAGATCGGTAAAGATAATGCAGTCCCTAATAAAAGGCTCATTTGAACCAGAAATCATTGATCACATGATACGATCTGCCTTTAATTTCCCAATTCATTTAAAACAAGTTGATGACAAGATATTCGCTCTTGAGCTCTTTCATGGGCCAACTCTAGCCTTTAAAGATTTCGGTGCTCGGTTTATGGCCCAAGCCTTATCTGAAATTATCAAAGAAGCTGATAAAAAAATGACGATTATTACAGCAACATCTGGAGACACAGGAGCCGCTGTCGCTCATGCTTTTCATAACTTGCCAAATATTCAAGTTATAGTCCTATATCCTCATAAAAAAATCTCAGAAATTCAGGAACAGCTCTTCTGTACTTTGGGTGGAAATGTTCGCACATTTGCAGTGAGAAGCGATTTTGATGCTTGCCAGTCTTTGGTTAAGCAGAGCTTGACTGATGATGGCATGAAGAGCCTGGGACTGAACTCAGCTAATTCAATCAATATAAGTCGAGTACTAGCTCAATCATTATACTATTATGAAGCGATAGCTCAGCTAAATAGCCAAAAATGTGGTCAAAAATGCGATATAATATCAGTACCAAGTGGTAACTTCGGCAATTTGACTGCTGGTCTCATAGCTCAGAGAATGGGCCTAACCGTTGGACATTTTATTGCTGCAACGAATGCCAATGATACTGTCCCCCGCTATCTAAACGATGGTCAGTGGAAGCCAAATTCAACAGTTGCAACTCTCTCAAACGCCATGGACGTCAGCCGGCCTAACAACTGGCCTAGAATAGAAGAAATGTTTATTAATATGGATATACACAAAGCCATAAGTGGAGTTTCTATCAGTGAGGATAGGACAAAAGAGGCGATGAGGGAACTTTATGGTTTGGGATATATAGCCGATCCTCATACCTCTGTGGCCTATGCTGGATTGAAGAATAAACTGCAAGTAGGGCAGGGAGTGTTCTTAGCTACAGCCCATCCTGCTAAATTTAAGCAGAGCGTGGATGAAATACTTGGAATAGATCTACCCTCCCACAGTCCATAGAGGCCCCCCTAAGAAAATCTAATTTGTCGCAAGTAATTGACAATGATTTTGAGAAACTGAGAAACATCCTTATGACTGAAAACTGAATAATACCATGGGCAAAATTAATCGGTCATATTGAACCAACTCACCGTCATCCTGAACTAATCTGACTTCACTTTGTTTGTCTATTGGATTTCTGGATCCAAAAATATTTTTCAAAAATGAAAACAACTTGTTGACGAATGGATATAGAGATAATATAAAATCGGGCATATCATTATGGATATTCAGCTTGAAACACGCATTATTCATATTATTTTATTAATCACAATAAATATTAAGGAGAATTCTTATGACAGAATTGGGATATAGCGACTATCCCTCACTTCAAGCAATGAAGGAGAATATGTACGCGATGTTCTCAGTACTGGATGCAGCATTATCTATTCCACCGTTTATATTGCCAGTCGCAAAATGCGATAAACATAGTAAGGATGAACACGGTAAAAAGGCTGAGCACAGCAAGGTACATAGCGTTTATGGGAAAGATGTGAGAAGTGAATGGAGTAGTAGAGAGTGTAATTCATGTCATGATATCTCTACTAAGGAGGATACCTATTCTCTACATGATAGAAATGATCATGGTAGCTATGTCAGTCACGATCGTCAACAAGATGACTAACTCATCGATGAGCTCAACTATGAAGAATATTCGGTATAATCTATATCATCCTGTCGCCTTATGGTTGA
>CAIOSF010000078.1 GCA_903860855.1 uncultured Alphaproteobacteria bacterium
AACCTTCGGTGATAGACTTAGAGGATTATCTATACCTCTAATCAAAATATTACCGTGCTCATCTTGAAACTGCAGTCTATCGCTATTCTTTTGGATGGCAGCTCCCTGAGCAGTTTTTAGTAATTCAAAATCAACATAGTAGTAAACATTATCCATGTATAAATAATCCAATACGGTCGGCACAACGATCATGTCGTCTCCTATGAATGGATCAACATATGAAATAATCTTGCCACTCTTGCTGTTAAAGTTTATCTCAGCCATACCAGCTACTGGCGATATATAGGTGATTATCCCCTTATCATCGCTGTCAATTCTTTGGGTAACAGTCGATGCTTGCATCTCCACCGCCTTGATCAACCAGGTGTTTTCACTTCTAATCACCGAGATCTCATCTAGATTAATACCATGAGCTACATCAGCGATTATAAATGTGGCAGCAGGAGTACTCTCAATATTGAGCTGCTTGAAACCCTTCATTTTGCCATTTTTAAGTTGTTGCTCGGTCATCCCTTGGAAAGAGATATTGCTTGCCTCATCGAAAACTATCCAAAGCTTACCTGCTCTTAGAAATATTGCCGCTCCAACCTGCTTGTTCCATCCTATGTTTATCGAGGTATAGTCATTATTATTTTCAATATTCGCAATCACCGTGGCATTCGCTTTATCGTCTACAGCAGCAAACACCTTCTCTAATGGCCAGATCAACATAATAAATAGGACAAGAAGGGAAATCCATGGCTGTGTTCTTAGCGTATTGAAGTGAGCGAAAGGAGAGGCATGACGGTCTGATTGATCCATCATCGCACATGACCTTTCCTTTCTTCGCTCAACGGCCATACTAATCATACACACATTAAATCGATAACTCTTCACATTCTCCTTTTCGTTTGCAAACATTTACTGAGCCTTAACTTTACCACTTTTTTTTATTTTTTCCTCCAGTTCATCGACTCGAACTTCTCCTTCTATTTTTTCACCATTCAAGAAAAAGGTTGGTGTGTATTTAATATCGAAGATTTTTCCAGCCTCGAATGATTTCTTCGTCAAACTACCGGAAATATTCTGGTTTTTCAAACACAGTTTGAATTTATCTTCTTCAACTCCATATAGTTTTAATATCGCCAAGAGTGCATCGGCATAATTCTGCTGAAAAACCCAATTTGTTTGTGTATTAAACATAGCAAAGAGTAGCTCGAAATACCTATCGCTATTTTCACCTGCAAGACAATGGGCTAATATAGATCCGGTGAGCGATGACATAGTAGTGGGATAATCTCTATAAACATATCTAACTTGACCAGTATTGATCAACCTCTCCCTTAGCTCGCGGAAACTATTTTTATGAAAGTTGGCGCAGTGAGTGCAGCTTAACGAAGAATATTCAATAAGTGTGTAGGGAGCATCTTTACAGCCCATGGTCATATCATCATCCTTGATCTGCAAGAGCTCCTCTCTGCTGGGTAAAGACTCGGCTCTTACGGCAGCAATACCCTGTATAAGACAAAAACACAGCAAACATAAAAAAAACAGGATTGTAATTGCTCGTAATCTACAAACAAGATCTATACAGTATCTGACTAACAAAGGAGCAGTTATGTTTTATTCATAAATTCAATGATAAAATATTCCGCTAAACTCTCCTTGTCCAGATTTTTATAGTGGGTCGAGTGAATGTCCTCTCTCCAGAATGCTTCTATTAGCTTTTTTATAAATATACGAAATAATCTCAGCAACTACAGCAAAAGTCTCAATTGGGATCACATCACCCACTTCCAGCAAAGCCAAAATACTTGCTAACTCTTCGTTCTTTTCTATGGCAATCCCTTCTCGTTTTGCTATATCTAATATCGTCTGAGCAACCGAGCCTTTACCGCTGGCCACAATCTTCGGGGGCGATCTATTTTCTGACCTATATTGCAGAGCAATCGCCACAAGATCAGTTAGCTTATTGTCTTTTTTAATATTATTCATAATACGTAATACACTTTTGACTACATCTTCGATCAAGAGAGCGATGACGTAGCAGGCTATCTGAGACTCGGCGTTATATTGACATAATATCTTTTGTCTTATCCGCCACCGTTTCTTCTACCTTTTTAATATACTTATCTGTAATTTTCTGCACTTCATCACTATGGGAATGAAGCTCATCTTCCGAAATTTCCTTACCTTTTTCAGCCTTCTTTAAGTCATCCATCACATCTCTGCGGACATTTCTCACAGAAACCTTAGCAGATTCACCGTATTCAGATGCCTTTTTACCAAGCTCTTTCCTTCTTTGCTCGCTTAAATCAGGAATTGGCACTCTGATCACCTGACCTTCAGTTATCGGATTAAGACCAAGGCCGGCATTCATAATGGCCTTTTCAACATCCTTAGCCAAGGCTCTGTCCCATACCTGTACGACCAGCATCTTGGGATCAGGCGATGTTACTGTCCCCAGTTGGTTGATTGGCATCATATCTCCATAAGCTTCAACTCTGATGGGCTCCAGCAAGGCAGTGGAGACGCGGCCAGTCCTTAACCCAGCGAGGGAATGTTTGAGATTCTGAATTGCACCATCCATTCTTCTTTCTAGGTCAGTTATTATCGATTTTATATCTTCCATATCAATATTCTAATATATCACTGCTAATTAACTACTTACCAAACAAAATAAACAACCCGTTCACACGCAGCCCTATCCAATTGTAGAGCAACCGATAACATGCTGAGCAAAAAAGCACAAGAAAAAGTATGACCAACCTTGAACATCTGATCATATCACGAATTGGAGTGAGGAAAGCTGTAATAAATTCTTTGAACAGATAGAATATATACCAAATCATCATTATGATTGATACACTTGCTGATATTGATGCAAGTACTAGACTTATCAATTAAGGTCGCAAAATCGCCGTAGATAGTGAACCTATTTAACTATAACCTTTTATCTATTTTGTTATCTCTATTGGATGGCCAATCTACTGAGAATCATCGAGAGAGAAAGAAAAGAAGCAATCCCCTAAAGGAGAATAATGGTGGAGGCAAACGGATTCGAACCGATGACCCTCTGCTTGCAAAGCAGATGCTCTACCAACTGAGCTATGCCCCCATATAAAAAAAGAAAGAGCGAGCTTCCCCACACCCATATCTAGCATTAAATCGCCTTGCTGCAGCATCCACTCCAATACACAAGTAATGTTGGAACAAGCACACAATGTCGCCTGGACCGAATCAACAGAATCAATCTATGGAGCGGGCAAAGGGATTCGAACCCTCGACCCCAACCTTGGCAAGGTTGTGCTCTACCTCTGAGCTATGCCCGCTTATACAACACAAACAATATAGCCAATAAGCGACGAAATGCAAAGAAGTATTTGCCGCTTATTAACATTTTTCGACATGCATATGAATGCAAACAACGCTTTGTGACCAGACCTCCATTAGACCGTTGTACATCAGACCCTTGTAAGCAATGTATCGACCAAACTTAGACCAACCTGAAGCGATTTAGTGCAGGCTCCATAAGTCTGATTCGCAATCATCATATTTGTGAGTTGTTCAGCTATATCAGAGTTTGACGACTCAATGTTACCAGCGGAAATGGTGAGAGCTGCATTAGCGGTGCCTGCAAAATTTACCGTGCCAGAGTTAATGGACTGAGCATAACTGTTGTCTCCCCTTGGGGTTAGCCCATTGATGTTTTGAAATGTACCTACAGGTATACTATATAGCTTAATATTGGCTCCATTTGTGTATGTTCCAACAACATCACCATTTTGACCAACCTCAATATCAGTCAGCAGCCCTACACCATATCCATCTGCGGTGACCTCACCACTCATTGCTTGAACGGCCTGATAGAACCCAGCAGTATTAAGCGTTATATTACTTGTGGCCGATCCAGCTGTTGCCGCCCATTGGATAGTAATACCAGTGCTAGCATTTGGAACAAGAGCTTCTTGCTGCATCCCACCGAGGGCTTGAGTGATTGTTTGGCTGGTACCGTTACCAAATGGTGGCGGTATTACACCAGGAGTGGCACTGGTTACAGTTATTGCACTATTGTTCACTGGAGTGAGCTTCAAGTAGGATGTACCGCTTTGAGGGCCGTTTTCTAATGATGCTGTTACTTGCATTTGCAATGCGGCATTATTATTTATCGCGTTTACCAAATCAATCATCGATGTAAATTGAGTTGCCGTAGGAATGACACCACGAGTTGGGGTTAGGTAATTGAGAGTCACACCATTTACAATGATATCTTGATTATTAACGGCATTTAAGGGCACAAATGGATTCACCACCACAGTGCTGTAAGCTGACTGACTAAATGATGAAGTTGACACTAAGTTACCATTGGTATCAAAAACCAACTTACTCGCTTGCAGAAGACCATCAGATCTAGTTGCTCCAGCAATCTCTGCCTGATTAGCTACATAAACCTCCATAGACCAGGTATTTGTACTGACCTTTTTAAGTCCTATATTCATAGGGTGCATTTTGCCTAAGGAATCATAGACATTAACTGTCTGAATCATATCGGCGACGAAGGCACCACCAGCTATATTTCTACCACTATTATAAGGATCATAACCTGAATCAACCTCTGTACCTGAAGCATTAAGACCAAGGGCAGCCAAAATATTTTGGGCTGGATTATCATTCGTAAAAGTCACTGAGTTATTCGGTTTACCATTCAAAATAATATTGGCGCTAGTTGGAACATCTAGAACACCAGCAAAAGAAGAAGTCAATGCTCCCGCTAGATCGCCCATACTGGCAAATCTATTGGTTCCAGCCTGGGCAGCTGCAATGCTCTGACCAGCCAAACCTAGTGCATTGGCCAGAGTCCCAGTGCCACCGAAGCTCATGCTCATGCTCATGCTCGTAGATGGTGGAGCAATAAGCAAAGTTGCAGACCCTGCCACGGTTGGATCAGGGGTATCTGTAATCAACCTTGTGCGAAAACCAAGGCCATTTAATATATTACCGAGATTTGTTAGCCCAGCTTGATCATTTCCTCCATGAATCTGATTAGACGCAATCGTGACGGTCGTACCGCCAGCACCATTTGCATTGGCACCATAGGTGATGGTCAAAGTATCGATCGCCGTATTAGGTATAGTGACTCCGCTACTAGCCATTTTGCTGGTAGCAGCAATACCACCAAACTCGCAACTTACATTATCGGTGATGACCTGGGTTCCATCTAAACGGCTCACAGCGACGTTGAAACCTGAACCCAAGATCATACCTTCGTTATAACCCCAAGTGGCCATATCAGGAGCCAAAACATCAGTTAATTGTAGAGGGGCATTCAATGGACCAAGATTCTGTCTTGTACGAGGATCTGCTTTTGGTTCTATAAGTATCTGGGGCTGACCAGAGACAAGAGCATCAGATTTTAAATCAAAAGACGCGGTTATTTCAGTAGTTGCAACAGCTGTTGCCGTAGACTTATCTGGTCCAAATGCGACAGGAATGAAGGTTGTTTGATCACCTTTTCCGCCAATCAATTGACCCGTTTTCATATCATAGGCTTGGCCCATGAGCAAATATTGACCCAAGTACTCAAGCTGAGAGGCATTATTGGCGCGGAACATCCCCGTCGGCATATAATAAAGTGTTTTATTGGGATCATTCTTGTCTATCACGGCGAACATACCATTCCCACCCTCTATCGCAAGATCCGTGGCTATACCGGTATAAGTCGAAGCTCCCTTCGTGGATATAGTATATGTCTCAATCGACGAAACTCCGTTATCCCCTTGGACATCATAGAGAGCATCGTAGATAGCCTTAAATCCCGGAGTGTCATTGTTTGCAATGTTATGTCCAGTATGAGCTATCTTATTCCTCATCGTCTGCATTCCAAGAATCGATGGAGTAGTCGTGTTTATCGCCATTTATTTGAATAAAATATGTTGATTAAGGCCATTATAAGCAAAATCTTTTATAAAGATAAAGCCTTTCTTATCGTCTTGAATAAGTTACTCTCAAAAAAACCAAGTAGCAATGACTTACGGATCAGCGAGGGGGTGTTTGATAGCTCTGAAACCAGGGTACCATTGTTGCGAACTAATATATCATCACGCACTTGCTTCGTGATGATAGGCTTAGAATTACCATATTGA
>CAIOSF010000079.1 GCA_903860855.1 uncultured Alphaproteobacteria bacterium
ATAAAAATATACAACCAACGCTTTCGATAAGGTTTCTGATTTTTGGTGACTTATGAGATGGAGCAGGAGCAAGCGGCAGTAACAAAACAAATAAGCCAAAGCACAGTAAAATTATGCATTATCCATAACAACAATCTGGCCTTTTTTCAGATTAGGCAACAAAAATTTTCACCCCAATAAAGGAAAGTTTCTGTATCGATGCTATGGGTGCAATAGGCTGGAGCCAGGAAGTTACCGCGTCATTACATTGACTCTTGACCTTCCTATCTCAGTATTACTAGCAGCTCCCCAGAAGGGCTTCGAAGTGTGGACAAATAGTCTTCTTAAAAAAAACTGAACCACTAATTCGAACAACCTTCTGCTTTTTAGATCGACACTCAATGCTAAAACTAGAAGCTAATTTTTACACCGGCAAGGGCAACGTGGCCGTTATTAGGTGAAATATCGTCTAATGAAGTTTTATAGCGGAAGCTTGTATATTCTGCATAAGGTAACAAGCCAGGCATGACTTGATATTCAAGACCAAAAGATACGGCGTTCATTTTTTGATAACCATTAGCTCCACTACCACTTGTAGCTAAGTAATCATACAGCATAGATACACTTCCCGATCCTCTTCTGCTGTCCATATAGGTTAAGCTGGCACCGAATTTATCGATTGCATATGAAGTACCTAATGTCCAGAAAGTGGCGTTTTTCTTAGCCATAGCAACTAGAGGTTTAACTCCGCCGTTTGCATCGTATACTTTTCTTACACTACCAGACTTACCCCAATCACCATAAGAACCGGCAAGGGTAAAGCCTTTATAGCCCAGTTGACCACCAAGCTCCCATGAACGTAGATTTTTACGTTTTAAGATTGATCCGGCTTTAAGGGAAGGATCGTAAGCGCTGACACTATCAAATGTTATGTTTTTTGCTTTACCAAATTCTACTATAGCAGAGCCGGCCAGATCAAAGCCATTATCAAATTTCTTTTTATATTTTATGCCACTATCTATTACATTTTTGTATCCACCAGTTCTAAACCGGATGAGTTCAGCAACAGAACCCTTAACATCCACATCTGGTATATAGCTTACACCGAATGTAAAGCCGTTCAGATCAGGCGTATAATACGTCGCTTTATTAGATTTTTTAGCATGATCAGTGGAGTATGGTAGATATGGATCTGTTAAGAACAGCTGATTCATCACAAGCTTGTATTGCTTTGAGTATGCTTTGAATGGAACCCAAAGTGACCAGTCACCGTCTACGCCACCTGTAGCTTTGGCAATGCCAATAGCTGAGACTTTTAGTTTATCTCCCGCTCCATCATAACTCCCAACTTCAGCGCGACCGAATTCACCTTGGGTGTAAATAACAGTTTTGGTCGCTGGGTTTTTATTGAATGTAGAGCTTTGTGAAACGTCAGCATTGAGCTCAATCACTCCACCATACTCAAGATTACATCCAACATCTTTTTTCTTAATCGAAAATTTGAGTTTGGTATTATTTACAATACCACGATCGGCTTTTTCCTTAAACTTACCGGCTGCTGCTAGCTTATCAATGTCATTTTTACTGCCTGGCACGGCTAGCCCTTGAATCTTCACTGGATTCGTCAGGGCCTTTTTTTGTGATACATTCCCGTACTGAACGTCAATGGTACCACCAAGCTGAACTTCGATACCATTCTCGGCCTTCACGCCAACGGCTGTATTCTTTTCTTTATCATCACTAGCTAGGGCTGTGGTAGTGACCGCGGCGATGCTGAACACCATGGCAGTCGATAACAAGAAGCGTTTCATTATAATCCGATTTCATTATTAGAACTCCAACATTTCTACATCAACATAGTGATTACAAAAAGATGTTAGTACAGTTCAAATGAAATTCTTACATAAATGTGACTTTTTCGCTACATGTTAAAAAGGGGCCACGAGCTTTTCGGGGAGAAATTTATATCGGTAACTTTTGATAACTTCAATTTTTCTATGCCTACCCAGGCGATCATTGCGCCATTATCGGTACATAGTTCAACAGGAGGGAACATTGTGCATAGGCCATATTCTGACGAGGTGATTTCAAGTTTTTTGCGAATATATGCGTTTGAAGCGACGCCACCCGATACAACAAGTTTTGATATATTGAACTCTTTTCTTGCAATAGGGATAGCCTGCCTCAACCTATCAGCTAGAGTTTCAGCTACAGTCTCCTGAAAGGAAGCGCATATATTAGCCAGATGTTTTTCTATGGTTTGGTCAAAAGCGCTGCTGTTGCGTATATTTCCATCGCCATCATTGTTGCCGTTTTTCATTATCTCGCTATTACCAGGAGTTATACCGCCAATTTTTTGTGCATAAAGACGTACTGCTGTTTTTAGGCCAGAAAATGAAAAATCGCAGTTTTTTTGTCTGTATAGGGGTTTGGGGAAATTTATAGCTTTTGGATTTCCATTCATTGCAAGTTTTTCTATTATTGGCCCACCTGGATAACCTAAATTCAGCATCTTAGCTACTTTATCGAAAGCTTCACCAGGAGAGTCATCACGAGTTTTTCCCAGTAAATGATACCGACCAACTCCTTCTGCTATTAAGATTTGGCAGTGACCACCAGAAATGAGGAGTAAGAGATATGGGAAATCCAGATTGCCGTATACTAATCTTGGAGTCAGAGCATGGCCCTCTAGGTGATTGACTGCTACACAAGGCTTATTGATGGCTAAGGCCATACCCTTAGCCATCATCACTCCAACTATTAGTCCTCCGATCAGGCCTGGTCCGGCCGTAACCGATATGGCGTCGATCTCAGTTAGATGTATACCGCTTTCTGCAATAGTTTTTTCAATGACGGTTTGCATATGGATCATATGCTGTCTAGCTGCAATTTCTGGCACCACCCCTCCATAGCTGTTATGCTTGATTACTTGGCTGTGAATATTATGAGAATAGATGCGTCTATCACTTCCCAC
>CAIOSF010000080.1 GCA_903860855.1 uncultured Alphaproteobacteria bacterium
GGCTTTTCAACAAGCTCATGTTAAGTGTTGGAGTTCTCCTCAGGTTCTCGCAAGTTATTGTCAAGAATGGCAAAAAAATTATCTAAAACCCCTCGAAATCAGCGATAAAAGATTCTCAAATCCTCAGTGGCATGAATCACCAATGTACGCATGGCTATACCATGCTTACAAGGCTCATAGCGATAGCATAATGCATGCAATAGATCACAGCGGTCTCAGTGGTTTAGAAGCTCTACGCCTGCGTTTTTTCTATAAGATGACACTGGATTCAGCTTGCCCTCTCAATTTTATAGCCAGTAATCCTGAGGTTCAGCAGCAGATTGAGCAGACAAAGGGTGATTGTTTATTACAGGGGGCTCGTAATTTCTTACTAGATGTTCAACAGAGTCATGATGGATACATGAAGATCACTACTGTTGATGATGGTAAATTTATCGTGGGCAAAAATCTTGCTTGTACACAGGGCAAGGTTGTTTATCAGAATTATCTATTCCAGTTAATTCAGTATTCTCCAAGTACAGAGCAGGTGAATGAGATTCCATTATTATTAATTACCGCTTGGATTAATAAATACTACATACTAGATCTACAGCAAGAGAATTCGTTTATTAAATGGCTGGTAGATCAAGGTCATACTGTGTTCTGTGTATCTTGGAACAATCCTGATTCAGATATAGCAAACTTTGAAGATTATATGCAGCACGGAGCTCTGCAGGCCATGGAAGAGGTGCTTAAGATTACCAAGGCGCCGAAGATCAACTGCATTGGTTATTGTCTCGGTGGTACGATGCTGGCTATCAGCTTGGCATATCTCAAGGCCAACAAAAGAGATATTGTAAATTCCGCTACCTTCCTTACAGCTATGGTTGATTTTGCTGATTGTGGAGATGTTGCTGCCTTCATCGATGATGAGACCATCAAAATTCTTGATAGTGGTATGGCTGAGAAGGGTGTGTTGGATGGAGATGCAATGTTTTTGACATTCTGCATAATGCGCTCAAGTGACATGGTATGGAGTTACTTTGTCAACAACTATCTCTTAGGCAAAACTCCTTCGGCCTTTGATATTCTGGTATGGAATGCTGACCGCACTAACTTGACGCGCTCGATGCACCACTACTATTTAACTAATTTATATCGTCATAACCTTCTATCAAAGCCAAATGGTATAACTATTGCAGGTACTCCAATTGATTTAAGTAAAATTGATGTGCCAATGTATTTACTGGCAACTGAAGCTGATCACATATCGCCATGGAAATCTGTTTATAAAGGAGCTTGTATATATAATAGTAAAAACAAGAAATTTGTTTTAGCTAAGTCTGGTCACACTGCGGGTGTTGTTAATCACCCAAGCAAGAATAGGTACGGTTACTACTCTAATGATAAAATAGAGAGTAATGCTCAATCATGGCTGGCAGGAGCGCAAGAATTTGGTGGTTCTTGGTGGCCAAATATGCAAAAATGGCTTGAAGATAATAAACTAACTGGTAATAAGGTAGCTAAAAAAGCTTTAGATATCGGAATAGAAGATGCCCCAGGATCATACATATATAAAAAGGCTCCATAATTTTCAAAAAAACGAGACTAATACGCACGGACCACAGGAGCATGGTAGACTTCATGAACCTGTAATGCTGCAGTCGGTCCTTACCATACTAAAGCCTAGAGATGGAGGCGTCTATGTGGATGCTACCTTTGGAGCTGGTGGACATACGAGAGGGATACTGTCATCTTCTGAAAATATTGTTCATTCCATAGATCGTGATATCACAACTCACCAATATGCCGATGAGATTCGATCGGCATATAATACACAAGGGGACTCGAAGTTAGAGCGAGGAGAGAGAGATCCGAAGGTCAGCTCTGCTATGAGCTTGAGTGCGAAGGATTATGGTAATAGATTCCACTACCATAGCTGTTGCTTCAGCCAAATGAAAGATGCCCTGCCAAAGCAATTATATGACGGAATACTGATGGATCTTGGAGTCTCGTCTATGCAGCTCGATCAGAACGATAGGGGGTTCTCATTCATGAGAGATGGTCCGCTCGCCATGACGATGGGGTGCAATGATGTAACGGCAGAGGATATAGTTAATCACTATAGTGAAAAAGAATTAGCAAAGATCATCTCTGAATACGGTGAGGATGTGAATGCTGGAAAAATAGCTTCAGGTATTTGTCAAGCAAGGCGCTTTGTTCGCATTGAGTCAACTCTACATTTTGCCGATATTGTGCGCAAATACATTGGTACAAATAGATACGGTAAAATCGATTCTGCCACAAAAACGTTTCAGGCAATTCGTATTGCTGTAAATGATGAGATGGGGGAATTGGAAAGAGGTTTGAGAGTTGCATCTGATATGCTAAACATAGGTGGAACCCTGGTCGTTATTTGTTTTCATGCTCTGGAGATTAGAGTTGTTAAGAAATTCACCCGTGATTTGATTCATGGTAGTTCAATGCAAAAGCGCAATATGATGCTGGATTTGGTAAAAATACATGATGCGGTAAAATCAAAAAATCTACAAAATTCAGGAGATTCAGAGGAACAAGAGGGAGAAGGGCTGGGAGTTTTTCTTAATCTCACACCTCATTCTCTAAAGCCGTCAAGAGCCGAGGTGGCTGCGAA
>CAIOSF010000081.1 GCA_903860855.1 uncultured Alphaproteobacteria bacterium
ACTTGACGATGAATTTGCCCAAAAAATTGGTATTGAAAGCCTTGATAGACTCAATGAGATATTAAAGCAGCGTATGCAAAATGATTTTAACTCCATATCTCGTCTTCGTACCAAAAAGCTGCTCTTTGATCGCATCGACTCTATATATAATTTCGATGTGCCACATAAAATGCTAGAGGCTGATTACGAAATTATGTGGAATGAAATCAGAGCCAATTTATCGAAAACCAACCCTCATAAGAGTGAAGAAGAAGTGCAAGCAGAGCTAAAAGATATAGCTCGTCGCCGTGTTAAACTCGGCTTAATTTTGGCAGAAATAGCGAAAGAGCAAAAAATTATTCTTAGCAATGAGGATATAATCGCCGCCAAAGAATCAGAAAAAATGCGTCTGCCTGATAAGTCGCTGGAAATCGATGCATTTTTTCAAAAGAGCGAGAATGTTGACAGAATTAGAGGGGCTTTGTTAGAGGAAAAAGTTGTTGATTATTTAATATCACAAGTACCAAGCGATAAGATTGTTGTAACTCCCAAGGAGTTCAATGAAAAGTATGCTAAAGAGATGCAGTGATGCGCAATACTATGATTGCCTATTTTAGGCCATCATATTGTCGTCCTCTTGTTTTATAGGGGGAGTTTGCAATGCGCAAGCAGAAGGGTAGCTGATGCTAGAAGGCTAAGGCAAGGCTACACCCCTAACTGTACTTCAGGATCTAATGAGTCATATATAAACTTTTTAGATCCTGGAATGCAACGAGCGAACAACAAGCTAGGTCAGATGCAACAGAAAAACAAGTACGGGATAGCAAACTAATTCTACATAGTTGATGGAATCTAGGACATCTAGACAGTTACATGAATTTAGTTACATGAATTTTCTTAATGAAGTTGCAGAGCCATAAAATATACATCATAAAATTTATTGTCCACTCTTAGGCAGCGCGGCTCGGTGCCATAGATGATGAACCCAAGCTTCATATAAAGATTAATTGCGTGGAAACCATCGATTGTAACGCCGCAATGGATCTGCGAAATCATATCACGAGCATGGTCTATCACCGATGTTACTAACTTGTATCCAATGCTTTTGCCTCGATTACAAGGTGTTACATAGACGGCACGTAGCCATCCCTTATGAGCTATTTTTGCTCGATTTTCAACATAAAATGCAGCACACCCTACAAGCCTATTTTGGATAATAGCACCAAAAATGACACCATCCTTTAAATATTGACTAAAATCCTCATAACTGTATAAAGCCATTTCATCATATGAATCACCGTAAGCTTGAGGATCTCGAAGCAAGGATTCAAGCCTAATCTCTTTCCACATAGTATAATCTTCTGGTTGAAGTAATTTGATTTCTAGATCAGTAATATTATGTTGAGGCATAGGCATTTATTTCATCTCGATCAGTTATCTGTTTAGTATTATTTGTGTTTTTTTAAAAATCAATATGGTATGTAATAACTATTAATAATTTCATTTACATGTCGATTGAGGGATTCTCATCAATTAATTTAAAATTAATTGAAATATTACCCATTTTAAACAACTAACATCATAACTGAGAAAACATTATGAATATTAGCAGTAATATAAAGAAGTTTAAGGTAATCAATGAAATAATAAATATTCTAGATTTTGATTCTCGAACCAACATGCCAGCGAGTGGTATTGCACAAAGAAAAGAACAAATCAACCTTCTATACGATAGCCTACACGATATATTGGAGTCTTATAGCATCGAAGAAATCAAAAATGAGATGGCCTCAGCTCATACTCCAGAAGATCGAAGAAATATGGAATTATATACAAGAGCTACAGTCCAGCATTGTCTTGTAGATAATAAGCTGAGAAGGGATATAGAGAATCTAAAGAATAGAGACGGAAATGTTATGGAGACAGGCTAAAAAAGCACGCGATTTTGAAGTAGTAGCTCCCAGTTTTGGAGGGTTAATCAACCTGTATAGAGAATATGCTACTAAGCTATCCGATTATTATAATATCGGTAAATACGAGAGCTTATTATATAATTATAACTATGGTTGCTCGGTAGTCTTTATAGACAAGATGTTCCGCAAAATAAAGGATACAGCTTTAACTTTAAGAGCAAAAGTTTTAACAAAACAAAAAAGCAAACATAAGGACACTTATGATAGAATCAGAAAAATTAAGCTTAACAATAAGCAGCATTTCATTAGAGGTGTTATAAAAGCCATAGGTTTTGACTTAACCAAGGGCTGCATTGGATACAGCGACCACCCATGCTCTACTGGCTGTTACGATGATGTAAGAATTGTATTACAAAAAAATGATCACTTTGTCTCTTTAGTAGAAAGTTTTGTTCATGAAACGGGGCATGCTTTATATTTGCAGAATTTGCCCCCAAATAATAAACATAATTTACTTGGTGATTTTGCTGGATATTTGATCCATGAGAGCCAGGCATTGATATGGGAATTCTGTATTGGAAAAAGTAAGGAATTTTCTGAATTTTTGGCAAAAAAAATATACGAAATATCAGCTATAGAAATTGGAGAGCATGACTATTTTATAGCAGTAAATTATATTAATGCTGGGAGTGTCAGAATAGATTCTGATGAGCTATCTTATATACTACATATTATAATGAGATATGAAGTTGAGAAAAAATTGATAGAAGGAGACATAGAGGTTACAGATATTCCTCAGGTATGGAAAACTTTAAGCAAAGAATACAATATTAGCAATGATTATGGTTGTGTGGAGGATATACATTGGTATGCGGGGTATATAGGTTATTTTCCATTCTATTTGTTGGGAGCTATGTATGCATCTCAGTTTTATAATAAAATTATTACCCAAAATAATAATATCAATATATCTGAAGGTAAGTTTGGCGAAATTGCGACTTTTTTAAAAAATCACATACACAATAAAGTAACTTATACAATTCATCTGATTTAATAAAATTAGTAACTCAGAATGAGTTATCTGAGAAGTTTTATTTAGACCATTTAAACAATAAATATAATGATTTTATTGCTCTTATGTGATGGCTGGTTGAAATACCGAAGTATTCAGGTATTACCTTTCAAATAATTTATCGAGATAGGCCTTGGATATGCAGATATAGGTGGGTCTACCATGATTGCACTGCTCTGCAAAGTCAGCACACTCCATCCGACGCAGTAAAGCATTCATCTCAGTTATATCCAATTTTCTGCCGCTCCTAATGCTAGAATGACAGGCGATCGTTCCAAGAATGGAGTGATACTCTTCCCGAAGCATCTGATCGATGCTGCATTCATCTCCTATAGAAGCAAACAGAGATGGAAGATCAAGCCTGCCAAAAAGCTCTGGTATGGCCTCAACGATAATAATACCCATTGACTGTGAATCCAATGGGATGAACGGATACACCGATGATCTGCTGAGTGCCTCGTCATGAGGCGTTGACTGTGAATTTGGAAAAGAAATGTCAAACCCCAATATAGCTAAT
>CAIOSF010000082.1 GCA_903860855.1 uncultured Alphaproteobacteria bacterium
CTTGTATAGATCGTTCACTTAAGTGACTTGAGTAGTGTCATTATCAAATCAGATAAATTGAGAAATAACAAATGCTGGACCACATCTCATTTGCAGTGAATGACTTTCAAGAAAGCGCTAAATTCTATGATGGAACCCTGAAGATACTAGGTATTGAACGTTATACGACTTTTGAGACACAAGAACGCAAGGTCATTGGTTACGGTATGAATAATAGGCCATATTTTTGGATAGTCAGTGATCAAAACTCAAATGAACACGAGACTGTCGGCAAGGCCCTAGGATTTCATGTTGCTTTTAAAGCAACTGGCGTTGAATCGGTAAAAGCTTGGTATCAAAAATGTCTAGAACTTGGCGGTATTGACAACGGGGCACCAGGCCCACGTATCAAATATCACCCAGGGCTATTTTGGTGCTTTTATCATCGACCCAAATGGATGGAGAATCGAAGCTGCACTGCATGATTACGAGGCGTAGCACCATGGGTCAGTCCTAGTAGACAATATACCGGGCCAGTTTTTAATATTACTGCGTCACTTAGTTGTCCACTCATTTATAGGACTGAGACTTAGTAGTTCATTTTCATTTCTTGTTCAGTAATTTTTGAATATCAGTAAGCTCACTAGAATCTATAGGGGCTTCGTCGTCTTGACCATGTTGTTGATGATAATTCATATAAAGCTTTTGCAAGGTTGATAAGGCAACCTGTCTATCAGAGCTGTATTGCTTGGTTTCATCTTGAATGCGCTGTAAGACACTCGGTTCTGTATATTCTGCCAATTTCTTAATGGCAGCTATGATTAGTATATCATTACTGTTGCTCTCTTTGTTATCTTTATTTTGTAGGTTTTTAGTCAAAGAATCTGGGAGTATGGTCAGGAAATATTTTTGACTTCGTTGCAACACCGCATAGCTTTGAGAGGTTTGGATAAAAGATGGGACTAGATCTTGATCTTCTATGTTCTTACCACTTATACCACTAGCTATAGCCAAAAAACATAAAAAGAAGAAGCATATGAGAACAATGCCTCTTGCTGCTCCAAACAGCAGTCCTAAGAATTTATCTATGAGGCTATGGCGAAGACCATGGAGGGCCGTCAACACGATAAAATTCACGATGCCCATTATGATCAAAAATCCTATCAATCCCCCGATATAGCCAATAGCGACAACAAGAAAATCCGATCCTGTTTTTTTGCGCAGAAATGGCTCTATGTAAGGAAAAAGGTAATGAGCCAAAGTTATCGATATAACCCACCCACCTAAGGCCAGAGCTGAAGCAAGAAACCCGCGGTGTAAAGCGAGCAATCCTGACAAGCCAATGACAATCAAAACTATGAGGTCGAATTCAGTTATTTTAGTCCAATCTATCACGATGTCATGTTATTTGTTATTATTTAATCTTTATTTTACAATCAATGCATCTGCCATTAATCAGCATTGTGCTATAATTTTGCGGTACTAAACGCTCATTGACTTGATCTATATCACCTGATATAGGCTTTAACAATCTTAGTTTGAGGTAAAAAAATGACATCAGGCAGCAACATATTATTGGGAGTTGATGGCGAAGGCAATAGATTATATTCGAATGATTATCAGCATGTTTTATTGATAGCTCCTCATGGTTCTGGCAAAGGAGTATGTTTCGTTATTCCAAATCTATTGACTTATGAAGAATCAGCAATTGTGCATGATATAAAGTCTGAAAATTATACTCTCACAAGTAAATATAGGGCCTCCATTGGGCACAAAATTTTTGTTTTGGAATCCATTATGTAGCGAAAAAGATAAAAGCAATAGGTATAATCCGTTAGATCTTGTTAATCTAGATAACGAAAATGTAGTGGATGATATTCAAAGAATTGCTCATCTCTTGATGCATGATGGCATCTCTGAAAATGAGGCTTATATAGATGATGCAAAAAATTTATTTACTTCAATAATTCTATATCTTTGTGCGAATGGAGCAAAAACAAAATACATTTGGCGAAATTGCAAGGATGCTTGCCAGTGGATTGGTCTCAGAGCTTCATAATGGAATTGATCAGCTAAAAAGCATAATACATCCTACCGGATACCGTAATATTGCTGCATTTCTTAAAAGGGATGCGCAGACACAAGATGCTATTATTCAAGTTTTAAATAAATATCTTGGACCTTGGCATAATCCATTTAATAGATTATGCAACATCAAGATCCGATTTTGATGTTGCTGATTTTAAGACGCAAAGATCCACTTTATACATATGTATAAACCCTACGGATATTGATAGATTAAGACCAGTTATGCGATTTTTTTACCAGCATATTGTTGAGAGATTAATGACTACTGCGCAGAATCTAGGAAATGGCAGAGAAAATATGGGCATATGTTTGTTCATGGATGAATTTTGTTCAATCGGAAAGTTGGGAATGTTTACATCCTGCATGTCTTACTTAAGAGGCTATAGAATTAAATTATTTTTAATAACTTCGGATATTGAACAGATAGAGATGATATACGGTGAACATGATGCTCAGGGCATTATATCAAATTGCGATTCTAAAATCGCCTTTTGCATCCTATAATTACAAAACGGCACACAAAATATCTCAAATATGTATTGATAGAACTAAAAATACAGAGTTTCTTTCATGGCAACAAATTATCAATCTATCATTGGAATCGCAAATTCTTACGAGAAACAATATGCAGCCATTAATTTTAAAGAAGTTTTTCTATTATTATGATGATGAAATGAAGCAGAAGATATTAAGTTGTTAATAGCATTTCAATTTTTTTATAAAGGTAATATATGCTCTCTAGGAATTTGGTATTCCTAAGATAGAAGTAAGATTATTTATATGTTTTATTGCTAGTAATTCAACCGCTTTGCCACTAGAAACCTGGGCATCATAAGGACAAACTATAGTGCTGAACCCAAGCTTCGTCGCTTCCTGGATGCGCAACTCGCTTTGCGGGACAGATCTAATCTCACCTGATAAGCCTACTTCACCGAAAAACACAAAATTTCGTGGGACGGTTATATTGAGAGCTGAAGAGACTAGGGCTACTATGACCGCAAGGTCCACAGCTGTTTCATTAATTTTTAATCCGCCGGCTATGTTTAAATAAACTTCCTTGTTGAAGAGAGAGAGACCAAAACGAGAGTGTAAAATTGCAATAAGCATAGCGAGCCTGTTGTTATCCCAACCTATTGTTGCTCTTCTGGGGGTGGCAAGGAAGGAGTCAACTACCAAAGACTGAATTTCCAGCAAAATGCTGCGACTTCCTTCTATACCGGCGAATATGCATGTTCCGCTAGCCCTTTCCGTATGCTCTGAAAGGAAGACGCTCGATGGGTTGGCAACTTCCATTAAACCACCATTTGACATTTCAAATACACCAATTTCATTAGTAGAGCCATATCTGTTTTTAGTGGTGCGAAGTATACGGTATTGTCTGGTGTTCTCTCCTTCGAATGATAAAACTGTATCGACCATATGCTCAAGCAATTTTGGTCCCGCTATTTGCCCATCTTTCGTCACATGACCGACGATCACCACAATAATCAGCTCCTCCTTTGCCAAACGGATTAATTCAAATGCGCAGGCTTTAACCTGAGTTACTGTTCCTGGCGTTGACTGGATGATCTCACTATAAATGGTTTGGATAGAGTCGATGACTAGTAATATTTTTTTGTATATTGGTGACTGGTTCAAATCTATTGTGTCTACTGATTCACCTTGTTCATTATGATTGGCAGTGATTTTATCCTCGCGAAATTTATCCTTACCCATCTTTCGAGCTATATCCATGATGTTACCAATGTTGTTGGTCGATATCAGCTTTACTCCGGCATTATCAATATGTAGACGCCTTGCCCTCATTCTAATCTGAGCGGCTGATTCTTCGCCACTAGCATAAAGACAGGAGAAACCCTGCTTTGCAGCCATATCACACATCTGTAACAAGAGGGTTGATTTGCCTATCCCTGGTTCGCCTGCGATAAGGATGGTTGAATTTTGGACAATTCCTCCTCCGAGCACACGATTCAATTCTTCGATACCTATATCATAGCGAGGATCATCTTCAAATTGACCATTCTCATATAGCTCTGAACTAATCATTGCAAGGTCAGTCAAACCTAGAGAGGCAGCTTTACCTCTGCCGCCAAATGAGCTCATGGTGGCTGTACTAATAAGCTGAGTTTCTTCGATTATACTATTCCATGTGCCGCAGTCTTCGCACCGGCCAAGCCATTTCCGATGAATTGTGCCACATTGTTGACAACTATATACATTTTTAGATTTCATAGAGACTCTTGTATCATTGCCATCTTTTATCACTTTCTATGTGAATACCAATTGAATCAAGAATACGAACAACAGTATAATCGATCATTTCTTCCATGTTTTTAGGTTTATTATAAAAAGCTGGGACGGGTGGGGCGATAATACCTCCTATTTTTGTCACCTTTAGCATATTTTCGATATGACCAAGATGTAGTGGTGTTTCTCTAAGCATGAGAATCAACTTCTTTCTTTCTTTGAGTATCACATCAGCTGCACGAGATAGAATGTTTGGGGTGATACCGTTGGCGATTTCAGCGAGAGTTTTGGTAGAGCAGGGGGCTATAATCATCGCATCAACTAAGTACGATCCGCTCGCTATAGGGGAGGCAATATTATCATAGTTATGATAATAATCAGCTAGAGCTTCTATTTCTTTAAAGGAGTAGTCGGTTTCCTGAGATATAGTGATTCGCGCTGCTCTGCTGATTACAAGATGACTTTGGATTTCTGGAATTTTTTGAATTTTTTCGAGTAACTTTATTCCATATACCGCACCACTAGCTCCTGATATTCCAATAATGATCTGCATACATTGATTCAACACAAAATAGGTGCTAAACTCGAGCCACCGTCCCTTGTACAGAGGTTTTTAATTACTAGATTCATTCGTGATAACAAAATTGACCAACTAGTTGATAAAGTAATACCATCAGCCATTATCTACACTATTCTTTTTTACTTGCCAACCGCTTTCTATGTAGCGCACGAAAGGCTTGCTGTCAGTCTTGTGCTGAGCGGACTGATGGCGATTTCCGAGCTTGTTGCAGTATTCTTGCTGACTGTCATTATATTTTGCGTAGCAGCAAAGTTGGGGAGTGCGATATTATACCTTATAGTTATATTATTCTATAGCATAGGAGGTGTGAATATATATTTTCTGCTCAACTTTGGTAAAAACCTTGGCATATGGAGCATTCAATCAATGCTGTACTATGAGAGCAATTTCGTCGAAGATATGATGGGGATGCAGTTAGTATTAATAGTTGCTGTATCGGTGATAATTGGCTTAATATCGATATCATCCGGTAAAATCAAATTTAAAAGATCAATAAATCTTATTACGGCGTCATTCTGTTATACCATAGTAAGCATGACCTGGCTAGGGAGTCTTTTATTTCATAGTATAGTCAATAATTACAATCCATATCCTGAAATTAAGGGGCTTCATTTATACTTGTTCCATAAAAATGATCACCATGATAGCGAAGTTAAGAATGATATCAGTGAAATGTATGACTTTATATACAAACCCAAGACAAGCAAACCAATCACGGTCGTTATGGTGATAGGTGAGTCTTTGCGAGGTGATGTCTTGGAACTAAATGGCTATAAGCACTTTGCAAACACTCCATTATTACAGAAAATACCAAATCTTGTGAGCTTTAAATACGCAACATCATCGGGTTCGGAAACGCAGTCTACTATACCCAATATGCTTACGAGAAGCTATAACTCTGGTAATAGTAAATCTGTTTCTGCTGAAACAACCTTCATCTCAGTTTTTCGCAGATTAGGATTTAAGACAGCTTGGATAGGCGCTCAATCCTCATTCTCAGCAAATGATATATATGTTAGTAGCATACCTCTAGAAGCTGAGTACATCGTAACGCGAAAAGAGATCATGGGGTATAATGGTAGGCATAATATATATGACGGAGATATGCTCCCTATAATTAAGAAATATATTGAGCAGAATAAGAACTATAACAAACTGATAATAGTTCACATGATTGGAAGTCATTGGCGCCTTGATCATCGCTACCCTTCTGGTTTTGGTGCCTTTTATCCTATATGTAGGAATGCTTCTCCAACCAGCTGTAGTAAGTCTGAGCTTGAGAATAGCTACCACAATACCGTATTGTATACCGATACTTTTCTGTACAGTTTAATTACGATGCTCGAAAAAGATCTTGCTTTCCTCCTTTTCTCTTCCGACCATGGCTCTCAAATAACGGAGAATCATTTTGAAGATAGCGAAGACAGAATAGAAAATGGAACTGATCCAGATATGATCAGCATAGCAATGATGATATGGAGTTCTGCCAAATTTTTACAGGAGCATGAAAATTCTTATCGGGAGCAAATGGCTAAACGTGACTCAGAAAATGTCTCGCATAATAATATATTTCATTCCATACTGGGATGCATTGGAATTGAGTCAACGGCAATAAATGGAGATCTCAATCTCTGTAGATAGCTGCAACATCATTGACCTTAGCGGCCACATAAGGTAGTTGTTGTACCTACTCGATCTAAAATGCCTTTGCACAACAGATCTTTCGAGTATTTGTTTTTGCATGGTGAGGTCACCACTTCTCGTTTGCACTGTAAATGCA
>CAIOSF010000083.1 GCA_903860855.1 uncultured Alphaproteobacteria bacterium
CTGGAAGTGGCATTTCAAGCTGATAAGCTACTCCCATCTTAGCCTCCATAGAGACTTTATCACCTCTTTGGAGTGATTTAGATCTACAATAATACACACTCTTCACTCCAAGCTTCCAAGCCATAAGATGAATATCATGAAGATCTTTTTTATGAATATCAGCTGCAAGGAATAGGTTGAGAGACTGTGCTTGGCATATATAAGGGGCGCGATCTGCGGCCAATGAGATCAACCATTTCTGATTGATCTCAAAAGCAGTTTTGAAAACTTCCTTCTCATCTGCCGTCAAGAAATCCAAATGCTGGACAGAGCCCTCATGATTCATAATAGAAGACCAAATCTCATCGGTATCCTTATCTTTTTGTTTCAAGAATTCCTTTAGATGCTTGTTACGGACGTTAAAAGAACCTGTTAAAGTGCGCTGGGTATAAACATTAGCTGCGTATGGCTCGATTCCAGGAGAAGAATTGCCTGAAATCACCGAGATTGAAGTTGTGGGAGCTATAGCGATCTTATGACTAAACCTTTCCATCAAGCCAGCATCGATGGCATCAGGGCAGGGCCCTTTCTCTTCCGCTAGAATGCGCGATGCTTTATCTGCTTCAGATTTGATGTGAGCGAACATTTTGCTATTCCAGACCTTAGACATGACTGACTCCAAGGGGATCATCTTGGATTGAAGGAATGAGTGGAAGCCCATGACCCCAAGTCCCACACTCCTCTCTCTGATCGCAGAGTAGCGAGCTTGGCTATGGCCGTCAGAAGCGCTGTCGATAAAGTCCTGTAGTACATTATCAAGGAATCTCATGATATCGATAATGAATAACTCATTATCTTTCCATTCATCATATCTCTCAAGGTTTAATGATGCAAGGCAGCATACTGCGGTACGGTCGCAACCCAAATGGTCAATACCTGTATGCAAAGTTATCTCACTGCATAAATTTGAAGTTTTGACTGATAATCCCAGCTTTTTATAGCTTTCAGGCATGGCAGCGGTGACATGATCGATAAACAATAAATATGGTTCGCCAGTCTCTATTCTTGCTAAAAGGAGTCTAATCCAAAGATCTCGTGCCTTAACAACAGAGACGGTTGTGCCATCCTTCGGACTTTTTAGTTCCCATGCTCCATCAGCCAAAACGGCATTCATGAAATCATTTGTAATCGCAACGCCATGATGAAGATTTAAAGCCTTGCGGTTATGATCTCCACCCGTAGGCCGCCTAATTTCAATAAATTCTTCTATTTCTGGATGCCACATGGGGAGATAAACAGCCGAGCTTCCCCTTCTAAGGTTTCCCTGAGATACGGCGAGGGCAAGGCTATCCTGTACACAAACAAATGGTACTATACCAGATGTTCTACCATTTCCTCTGACCCTCTCACCTATCGATCTGACGTTACCCCAATAGGTGCCGATCCCTCCTCCACTGGAAGCAAGCCAAACGTTCTCATTCCAAACTTTGACTATACCCTTCAGATCATCCTTTACCTCGTTCAAAAAGCATGAAATTGGCAGGCCGCGGGTTGTACCACCATTACTTAATACTGGGGTTGAAGGCATGAACCAAATCTTGCTTATGTAATCGTAAAGTCTCTGGGCATGATCGATATCGTCAGCATAATAGGCAGCTACTCGAGCGAATAAATCCTGAAAACTTTCTTCCTCTAGTAGATATCTATCAACCAAAACGGCCCTACCAAAATCCGTGAGAAGAGAGTCACGTTCATGATCTATGTTAACGTTATATGGGATATTTTTTTTTATTGATGCCATGACATACGTCTTGTCTTTAAAGCAAAAGACAGCTATTTAATATTGAATGTTGGTGGACACTATATACCATATGTAGTACATAGCACCAGTGTTTTTTTAAAAATAATCAATATATTGATTATTAGCCGTAATCTATTCTTTTTACAGTATGATGATTAGTAACGATCTAATGTGCCGCCTCTAAAGCTAATTATAAGAGTATACCAAGTACCGTTCCAAGATAATTTAAAACCACTATGTCATCATTTTTATATACATAAAGTTGTAGTAAGATGATATATAATCAATGTAGTTATGGAATACTTATAGGCTAAGATTTGGTTTTTGTTATAGCGAAGATCACTTCTGGATACTCAACTTACCTTCTAATCTCTGTATAGCATATGCAAACGCCAAACAGCAATATCCTACAAGCATCAGAGCTTGGTACTCCTATTGGTGACATGCTTGTCATTTGCGATGATGCCTATCTTTACATGCTTGAATTTACAGATCATCCTCTCTTCAAGAGCAAGATTACATGCCTACAGATCCAAACAAAGCTAAAGATTATAGCAGGGGCTACAAAGCAAACTGCCTTGCTCAAATATGAGTTATCATTATATTTTGTTGGAGGATTGCAGAAGTTCTCCATACCACTCTTCATATTTGGAACGCCATTTCAGAAAATGACCTGGGAAGGATTACTGAAAATTCCATATGGCACAACTAAAAGTTATATGGAGCTAGCAAAAGCTATTAATAAGCCGTCAGCTTATCGTGCGGTTGCGAATGCTAACGGAGACAACCGAATCTCTATTGTCATCCCTTGCCATCGCGTCATTAAGATTGATGGGAGTCTGGGCGGATATGGAGGAGGGGTTACTCGTAAACAATGGCTTCTGAATCATGAAAAGAATATCTGACCATAGGCCTAACTACCAGTTCCCGCTCGTCTTTCCTAGTATCGACAATAATTTAACTTACTATATCTTTCAACCCTAAGCTATTTCTGACCTTGATTGCAACTATTAACTATATTATGCAGATGCTTTTTCATTAGAATTAAGGTAGAAACTGAAGACTCAAAGGTGATTGAGCTATGGAGTGAATCTATGAAATGGTTATATCTGCTGATCTGATTAACGTCGCAATGGTAATTGATCCCGTTTATATATTGCGCATTATCAACCTCGCCATTGCTAATAATAACTAAAGTGAGTTGCATCAATAATTCATCTATACTGTTAGTGACTGAAATAAAAGCTGTTTGGCTAATGTAATCCATTCTTGAAACCATAGCCCCATCTTCGATATACTGCAGTATATCATTTACTCTCAAGTATTTTCTTAGCCAATAATAGGCATTAGCCACCTCCACCAAGGAAGCTTTGCTTTTCCAGGCTGTATCGATGATATCCATTGCATAGTATAACTGGATAAGGATAGAGAATCCGCTTCTTGTGACAATATCATGCCAA
>CAIOSF010000084.1 GCA_903860855.1 uncultured Alphaproteobacteria bacterium
CCATATATTCACTTGAAGCAGTATCAGCTGCCTGTTTGGCATTCTTAAAGGCGGCTGCTCTAAGATCCTCCAACATTTCCTTTTCATCTGGATTTAGAAGAGACGGGTCTATTTTTATTTTTCTGAAATCACCCTTGGCTGTTATAGTGACTTCTACCATGTCCCCTCCAGCGCAGCCTGTCACTTCAATCAGACCGACAGCATCTTGTACTTCGGTGAATTTTTTTTGCATGCTTTGAGCTTGTTTCATGATGCTCTGCAGATTCATCATATAAAAAATCAGGATGTTAATATGTTCGATAAGCTGTTCATTATAAAGATTTTTTTGTAATGTACAAACTTTCTTATTGTTGATCCTTTTTTGAGGTGATATTACTCTCTTAGGATATTATGCCAACTTCCGCTTTTAACTACTGCTGCTTCACTCGTCGTTCGGCAATGCTGCGCGAGGAAGCGCTCCGCAGATAAGAGGTGTATCCATTCATCCCTTTGGATTCACAGTTGCATTACTTCATTTGACTTCGCCTGTGGCTTGCGTCCATTCCATGTGGGAAATTGATATTGTAATATATGCATGTGGAGAATCGCGAGAGCGCCTAGAGACCTAATGCTTCCCGCGGCGTGGGCTCCGTTCGTATTCAGTCTATTGATGGATCTACTTTTTTCCAAAAATAATCCAACCAATGTTCTGACTAGGTAAGTTTGTGATGACCCACCTCGTTTTCTAGTTTGTTATCTTCTTTATGGGTAAAGCCACGTCCTTCACCACTATTGTATTCCTCTATGATTTTAGCAGCTAATGACCTTGAGCTCTCACCAGAGGCTTTTCGCACTTCATTTTTGGATATGCCACCGAACATGGCTTCATACATGCTTTCGACCATCTCTCTCAAATATTCGCACAACTTACTAAATGTTGAATATTGATTTTTGATAAGGGCGTATTCCACCCTTTTGGCGATTTCTTCGGCTGATTTAGCAATACTTGCTCTTTGTTTATCGGTACCCCTATCCAACTCAGAAAATACTTCAATAATGGAAGTTTGTACTGCATAATATAGATTATTTCTACCTGTGTTATCTTTTTCTCCCATATTCTTTAGCTGAGTGATTTTTTTGATCACTAAGGATATAGCTGCCACTGAGTAGATCTGTTGTTCAGACAAGCAATTTCCCACATATTTTATATCAAAGTTGCTATTTGTAAGTTCTTTGATGTTATCAAGCTTGTTTCTTAATTTTTGGAGATTATTCACATCGTTTCTAGCGACTCTCTCTTCTTGTTGTGGCTGCATTTCGCACGCCTCGGAGTATTCTATAATCCCATAGCATTTCTCCAGACTTTCATCACGGTTTATTTTCTGTTCTTGGTCGCTAGATGAACCTAGGCCACTACTTTCAATGATGGCACCCATAGGTAAACCCTGTGCAGTTTTTGACGTGCAGATTCCTGTTTATATTTCTTTTTCTTATTATAGTGATCTTTAAAACTTGTCCTAGATGTTGTCGTTGTTATCGTACTATCATTCATATATTTTACAGTTCTATGTTGACATAACGTGCCGACTGTATGTGTTTTATAGTTATATGTCAACACTGCGATATGGGCGTGACCTAGTTAAATGTTAGGCGGCATTAGTGCCATCTAGGGATACTATATCAGTTCCAGCTCCACACGACTACTTGATTGATTCTATGTGGTTTCTTTATCATTTGTTTTACAGAGCCTTTGCTTTTTCTGATAACAACTCTTGTTTTTCAGCTCTATCAGTGAATGTAGAATCGTTGTATTCCTTGATGAATCTGTGGGCGAATGATGCTGTCTTTTCGCCAGACACTTCCCTCATTTTATTTTTGAAAATGCCTCCAAAAATTGCTTCATATAAGCCTTCAATCAGTTCCATCAAATATTCGCATAGACTACTAAATCTTGAATATTTTCCTCTATTGACGGCATAATCAACTCTTTTTGCAATTTTATTGATATACTTTAGGAGTTCCTCTTGTTGCCTTGTATGCTGCCCATTCATATATTCTTGTTTAAGCTTATCGGCAAAAACATCTTTAAGAGTCTTTTGTACCAAGCAGAATATACTACACCCTAACTCTCTTTCTTCACATCCATTCAGCACAGAAAGTGCTACTCCGAGTCTTATTTTAAATAAAGATACTGCTGCATATGAGTAGACTTGCCCTGCATTTAGGCTCTCTATTCTTACAGCTTGATCAAGGTTGAAATTTCTAAATTCTTGGATGTTTTCTTGAAGATCATAGACCAATTGTTCAGTCTGGGTGCGCTTTGTTCGCTCTACTTTTAATTGCTCTTTTAATCTATTGTTTATTTTTCGTTAAGTTCTTTGAACAGGGCGGCAGTAATTTGTTGTGATCTGAGTATAGCTGGCGATTTTAGCAGATCTTCTCTTTGGTCCTGTTGTTCATTATAGGTTTCCAATACTTGTGAATCTGTGATGCACTCATAATCATTGATTTTTGGATCTTCTTCAATCACTGATTGAGAATGAAATGAGCTTTGACTGTGGTCGATATCTTTGTCTTGCATGTAGTTGCTGCTTCATATCTATACGTAATAAGCAAACTATGTGCGTTTTGTTGTCATATGTCAATACTATAAATAGCATTAGTACCGTTAAAGACGTCATGCATTAACCTCATTTAATGGCCTATATGGCATGTGCAGTACGTCGTCACTTCTCCTTCGACAATGCTTCGTGACGAGGCACTCAGCAGATCACATCAGTGTATCTGTTCATCTCATTGGATTCACAGCCTATTTATAATAGGCTTCAGGTCGTCTTCCTAGTATCGACAATAACTTAACTTACTATATACCATCACCCCTCAATTTCGTTTATTTCAATCCCATCTTTTTGGTTTAATTTAGTCATATCATCGTATGGTAAGTAAAGTTTCTGAGCTGTACTAAGAACTATACTTTTTTGGCTGGGCAATCTGAGAATAAGATTGATTGCGCACGAGTTGCTGATATCAGGCAAAGGTGGCTGATCTGCTCCCTGTCCATGTTGTTCTTCCTGTTTTCTATGGTCTTGATTTAGTCCTTGCTGCCCTCTTATTATGTTAATTAGGTATTCTAATGCCTTTATATCACTTATAACGACCTCATACTTACTCTTTATGTGCTGCATAACTATCTCTAGATTTTCGATTCTTTCAATCGTGCTGCGCATGCCACCACCATCTCGACGTATCTGTAAATTACATAGGACTAAAGTACCGACTTCTAGTAGATCTGGTTGTTTATAGATTATATCGTCATTGAATATGGATGTATCGATCATTCCATCCATATCAGAAATTTGCATGAATGCATATTTGCTGTTCTTGCCGCCTTTGCTTGATCGAATCTTACGAGAGGCAATTACTCCAGCAACCTTGATATTCACTCCTTCTTTGCTACCATAATGCTCGATTTGATTTGATGAAACAACATCCAATTTTTGTAACCTTTTGGCATAGGGCTCAAGTGGATGATGCTGAAGATAAAACCCTAAAGCTTGGTATTCTGCTGTGATCTGCTGCTTGAAATTAAATGGTACGATATCTCTTAGGTTTAGTATGTTTTCCTGACTTGAGCTGCCCAAACTACCATCGGTCTTTGAACCAAAATCGAACAGGTTAAATTGTTTTATTGCTTCATCATTATGGGATTCGTGATGAAGAATAGCCTCAACTTCCGCCAAAATCTGAGCTGCATTAGGGTGAATAGCTGAAAATGCCCCAGATTTTGCCAGACTTTCCAAGAGGCGTTTATTCATTCCAAGTGAGTTTGTTCTTTTGATAAAATCGAAGATATTGGCGTATGCTCCTTTGGCTTTTCGTTCATTCGCCATATTTTCAAGAACCTTGGTCCCAGCATTTTTTAATCCAGCTAAGCCAAATCTTATGGCTTCTTTGGGTCTCTTTGGAAGCTGTCCATCATTCGTTGCTTCAATTGCGAAATAAATCTCAGATTTTTGGATACATGGAGGGAGAACCTCTATCCCCATATCCTTTGCTTCCCTACAGAATAAGCTGATTTTATCGCTGTCATTGATCTCAAAGTTGATTGATGCTATCAAAAACTCTATGGGATGGTTTGCCTTTAAA
>CAIOSF010000085.1 GCA_903860855.1 uncultured Alphaproteobacteria bacterium
ATCTGAAAGCATTTTATTGCCAGAGGCTTGTTGCATGAGCTGATAAGCAGCATACGAATATATATTGACTGCTTGGCAAATATTACTGTATGTAAACCAACTATCGTAATTAGCGTTGTGACTAAGCATTAATTCTTGCACCCATTATCATAAAACATTCTTGAATACTCTCTTGTCCAGCGATCAGTTGTCAAGAGCGTTTTACTCACAATCAGCCTTATGATCTTGGCACTTTGCAATCTATTCGCTTTTTCTTCTAAATCCCTGTATACCGATCTCATCAATAGCATCATTTTCAATTTTATTAATAACATCTTGCTCTGCCCTCATATGCTTAGCAAGCAATAATTCATAGCGCTTTTTTTCGATAAAAAGATCACGCAAACTTTCTAGTTTTTCCTCAATCGTCTGCTTAATAAATATGACTTCAGTTCCAAGTTCATCCCGTTTGTTCTTATGATGAGAATAGAAGCTATAATAATCACAATATGATATGGGTTGCTTGGCTAGGGTATCACTCTCGGCGGTCAACAACATCTTTATAACCCCTATGGCCTTTTCAAGATCCTCCACCTGTTTTTCGAGTAAAGTCTTCTGCAGTAATTCCTCTTCTATTTGTCTCTGAATCACTTTAATGAGTCTTTGCAATGCCTTACTGTTCATCAATGCCAATTTGTTTGCACCTATCAGCTTTTTATTGTATGTTCACCATAGCCCTCGGGCAACCAAATAAAAATCGCATATGAGTGCTTAGTTTGGTGCATCAACAAAAAAATTTATAAATGTTGGTGTTTATAGGGTCTATTTTGAAATCAGCAACACCTGATGAAATTGGTCCATTGCGCTTATAGAGGTATAACCAAAAATTGAGATACATAGCTAAGGATGTTTTATAAAAATTATTACACTATGCAGCAGCTGCTAGAAGCTGGTGTACATTATGGTCATAGCAAGAACCTCTGGAATCCCAAGATGTCCGAATACATATATGGGGTGAAGAATGGCGTTCATATTATAGACCTGCAGCAAACGGTCTCTTATTTGGAAAGAGCATTAGAAGCCCTAAAAAACACAGCAGCTCAGAATGGTCGAATACTATTCGTATCAACTAAGAAGCAAGCTTCAGATGTAATAGCTGAAAACGCTCAAAGATGCGGACAATATTTCGTGAATCATCGTTGGTTAGGTGGAATGTTGACGAACTGGATAACAGTATCGGCCTCTATTAAGACACTACGAGAATATGAAAATATGCTGGCTGACGATAAGCAACTAGTAACCAAGAAAGAAAGATTGGTCGTAGATCGTAAGAGGGAGAAGTTGAATAATGTTCTTGGCGGTATCCGTAATATGGGTGGTATGCCAGATATGCTCTTTGTTATCGATACCAATGAGCATAAACTCGCCATCAGCGAGGCAAACAAACTGAACATTCCCGTCTGTGCAATACTTGACACAAATTCCAATCCTGATGGTATAGACTATATTATTCCAGGGAATGATGATGCACGCAAGGCGATAGAAATATATTGCCGCCTTGCCTCCGACGCGGTACTGCTTGGTGTACAAGAGGGGCTACGTCGCTCAGGCGTCGATGTTGGAGCTTCAATTGACGTTGCGGCAACAGCTAGCGGAACAGGAGAACAAAACGAACCAAAAGCCTAATATAGGAGGAATAAACTATGGTTAACGCAAATACAGTAAGAGAACTAAGGGAAAAAACCGGTTCTGGCATGATGGATTGCAAGAAGGCATTGACTGCATGTAATGGCGATGTAAACACCGCCATAGAATGGCTACGCAAACAAGGCTTAAGCAGCACTGGAAAAAAATCAGATAGAGTGACGGTCGAAGGCTTGATAGCCGTGTGCTCCAAGGGTGATGACGCAACGATCATAGAACTGAACTCAGAAACTGATTTTGTTGGTAAAAATGAGCAGTTTATTAGCCTCGCTGAAATGCTAGCTGAAGCAGCCCTTGATCCCAAAATAACAAATATCTCCGATCTTAAAGCTAGTTTGATAGGAGGGACCAGTGTATCTGACACAATATCTCAGAATATTGCTGTCATAGGTGAAAATATTAATCTAAGGCGCCTTGGCAAGTTGCATGTTGAGAATGGCGTTGTTTCATCGTACCTTCACAATGCCGTCAGCAAAAATAGCGGTAAGATTGGAGTCATAGTAGCCCTCGAGTCTAACGGTGATAGAGCCAAGCTAAATGCCCTTGGAAAGCAGATAGCAATGCATATTGCCGCAGCCAAGCCTTGCTCACTCAATGTAGACGAACTAGACAAAG
>CAIOSF010000086.1 GCA_903860855.1 uncultured Alphaproteobacteria bacterium
AGTTGGTCTGTTTTCAGTCAAAGAGTATGTTATAGAAACGAATAAGGGATCTATGCTACTACTACCCCTTTCCCCTATAAGTTCTTTTATGAGATGCCTTCTGCCTTCATCTGTACGATATGAGTCGATAATCGGAACCTTATGACCATCATCTCCACCCAAGTACTTTTGATAATCATTTAGAATGGTATCAGCGATACTGTGTTTATTGCCCCTATTATGTATTGCCTCATTGGCCGCGTTTAAAGCGCCACCTGAGATGCCACCATACATCATCTGCTAAGCTTTTTATGTTAGTACCGAGCTCCTCTTTTATCTTTGCAATAGATGACTCTTCAACCTTCCTATATATGATATCTGCAATCATATTCCCAGGAGTTCCATCTCCATGAAGTTTGCAAACAATAGGATTCACTGCTAGCAATGATTGCTTCTCTAGTACTGATAGTTCATCATAATCTCTTAGTATCTCTATATCTACTTTTTCTTTATATGCTTCTTCTTTTTTCTGCATTTCTTAATCTTTCTAAAATAATTAATCAGTTTGGTGTCTAGCCAATGATGCTCATACCATTATCAACATAAAGCACCTGGCCTGTAATCCTCTTCGACATATCGCTTATCAAGAAGGCTGAGCTCTGGCCTATATCCTCTATAGTGAGCTTCTCTTTGAGAGGAGACCTTGCTTCATTATCAGCAATAAGTTTATCAAATCCTGAAATGCCGGAAGCGGCCCTCGTGGCGATAGGGCCAGGAGAAATCGCGTTAACACGAATATTCTTCTCACCCAGCTCGACTGCGAGATACCTGACGGATGATTCTAGGGCAGCCTTGATTGGCCCCATGATATTGTAGTTCTGTATGACTTTTTGACTGCCATAATAACTCATTGCCGTTATTGATCCGCCATTCTTCATAAACTTAGCTCCCTGTCTGGCTACGAGCATTAAAGAGTACCAAGAGATATCAACGGCAGAGGCAAAACCATTACGAGTCACTTCGCTGACCGGTCCATGTAAATCTGCAGCCGGACAAAACGCTATAGAGTGGATTATAAAATCTAATGTGCCACACTGCTCTTTGATTAAGCCGAAAACTTCTTCAACTTGCTCTGGATTCGACGTATTCATTTGAGTAAAAACTGGCGCATGTATTTGATCGGCAAGCTTCTCCGTGTAGTTACGTGTCTTTGGATTGCCGTATGTCAAACATATCTCAGCTCCCAAACCATGCAGTACCTTTGCACAGCCCCAAGCAATGCTTTGGTCATTGGCTACACCCAATATCAATCCTTTTTTACCTTGTAATTTTAATAACATTGTATACCTCCCTTCCTTGTTTTCTTATTTATACAAATAAATATAACAGACTCACTTAAGTCAATACATCATTGCCTTGCCTGAGACTCTACTACTCTTTTAGCAATAATCATCTCTTCATCGACCTTTATAACGTATGCACCGATTGTGCTATTATCATCGCTGATTTTATTTCCCTTATTCGTTCTATTACCTATAGTTGGCTTTGAAAGAGACCCATTGATTTCTGCTTTTGCCTTCCCTCCAATTCTTTCGTTTTCTTTCGAATTTGCATTCATTCCTAAAAATTCAAGCTTTGCAAGAAGTTTTTTTCTGATTTGATGGGAATTTTCTCCTATACCTCCAGAAAAAACTATAGCATCGATACCTTCCATTATACCTATAAGCCTCATGATTTCCCCGGTAGCAGCATGACAAAAAACATCTATTGCATCCCCTAGCTCTTTTCTCATTTGATTCCTCTAACTGCCTCATATCACTGCTTATTCCAGAAGTACCCTTAAGACCACATTCTTTATAGAGAAGCTTCTCTATTTCCTGATGTGACATACCGTAGTGATGGGCTAAATAGAGAAGAACCCCAGGATCTATCCTACCGCATCTTGTACCCATGACCAGTCCGTCAAGAGCTGTGAAACCCATCGATGTTTCGAAACTTAGTCCGTCCTTCACGGCCGTTGCGCTGCAACCATTACCAAGATGGGCTATTACTATCTTCCGATATCTGGACATATCACAAATACGCTCCATATTATATAGCACACTCTCACACGCTATGCCGTGAAATCCATACCTCATCACTCCTTCTTCATAAAATTTGTATGGTATGGCAAACATGCGATGGATAGTAGGCACGTCGGCATGGAATATAGTGTCGAAATAGGCATATTGGTCAATACCAGGCATGGCCTCAGCCATTATCTTAATATACTTGAGAGCAGAATATTGGTGAAGTGGCGCTAGGACCCCAAGGTCAGTGATTTCATTTATGGATTCTTCATTCAATTTGGTAATATGTTTAAATTTCTCTCCTCCATGAACAACCCGATGTCCA
>CAIOSF010000087.1 GCA_903860855.1 uncultured Alphaproteobacteria bacterium
CAGGTATGTTTGCGAATATTTGCTCTTAGTTCTTTAATTCTCACCGGATTAATGATATTACATCTGGATGTAATATTTATTAAATTTCATAATATTACCATAGATGTACTGGACAAACTAACCATCCACCAGGTTGAGGTTTTCGGTAATAAACATTTATCAAAAAACGATATTCTAAAATGTGCTAATATAAGCTATGACCTGACCAATGATAAACTTGGCGAGACCATGGTATGCGACTCTTGGAAAATATTGGAGAATCTAAAATCTTGCAAACAGATTGCAAAGGCTGAAGTTATCAGAATATTGCCATCTCGACTTATAATAAAGCTACAAGAAAAACAAGCATATGCGATCTGGAGACATCAAAATAACTTCTTTTTACTGGACATTAACGGAGATACGATCAGAAACTATGTAACAAATGAAGAGAAGGCAAAATACATAATTCTATTCGGGGATTCTGCAAACAAAGAAACTGTTGATATACTCCCTCTATTGGAGAATATTATGGGAGATGAATATTCTCAGGTTGCATCTCTGCATTTGATATCTCAAAGGCGATGGAATATGCTTTTACTTAATGGTCTTCTCGTGAAATTACCAGAGAATAATCCAGAAATGGCTTTGAGATTACTGGTTATTATACTAAAACAACAGTGGTTTTCACGCAACAATATTAAGACAATAGACTTGCGACTGCTGCCAGAAAGGATTTTTACCAAATAAATACAATGCGTAAACAAAAATCTAATGTAGTAGCAATACTTGATATAGGTAGCTCAAAAATTATCTGCCTCATAGCAAAGATATGGGGACGGGATAGGTATGAGGTAATTGGAGTCAGCCATAAAGCATCGGTATGCATGAGAGCAGGGGTTATATCCGATATGCAGGCAATGGAGAAAACAATACAACAAGCCGTATACGAGGCTGAGGCCATAGCGAGAGAGAGAATATCTGGATACTATATCAGTATATCGCCTAATTGTCTATTATCGCGTCGTACATCATCCCGTGTATCAGTAGCCGGTCATGAAATAACCTATAAAGACATAAATAAGATCTTATTCGATGTTCTAGAGCAGTATAAAAAACAGAATCTTGAGGTCGTACACTCGTTTCCATATGAATATACCATAGATGGCAATGGTGGAGTCACTACTCCTTTAGGTATGTACGGTGATGAGCTGCTATGCAATATGCACATAATATCCGGTACCAGCAATAACCTCCTGAATTTAGCACGATGCCTAAGTAAATGCACAAACAATATTGATGGATATATAGCCAGTACCTACGCAGCTGGACTAGCCTCTCTTACAGATGATGAAATGAACGTTGGTGTAACTATGCTTGAGTTTGGAGCAGGAACAACTTCCATTTCAATGTTTGAACATGGACAAATGATTTATACTGACGCAATTCCTATAGGGGGGCTACACATAACAAACGATATAGCTAGATGCCTCTGTACTAGCACCATGAATGCTGAGCGTATCAAAAATCTCTATGGCGGAGTTGTCTCTACCGACAGTGATGTTCATGAAATTATAGAGGTACTCCTCTCTGATGAAAACGATATAACCAATATAAGCAGAGAACTGTTAATCGATATTATAAGAGCTCGAATCGAAGAATTGATTGAGATGATAATATCAAAGGTTGAAGAAAGCGATGTACAACCTCCTCGCAAGGTTGTAATAGCTGGCGGAGGAGCTCGCCTATCAGGACTAAAGGAACTATTATCACATGTGTTAAATACTAGAGTTAGAGTTGCATATAGCATAAAAGATATACCAGGCCTAGAGGAAAATAATCTAGAATTTGCAACAGCAGCTGGTATGTTACTGCATATAGCTCAAAATCATAAGTCAACGGGATCCATGGGGGGGGAATCTATGTTACGGAAGGTTTGGCAGGCTTTTCATAGACATTTTACAACATAGCTCACCCTACGCGAGGCGGTGCTGAGAGCCGCAAATTTCCTGGGCTTCACTAAAACTAAAAAGTAGCATGCTGGTTTCGGCCAGATTTTATGAGGTTCCTTCAAAATCTGTGCCTAAGGTGAGTTATACCAGATCCCGCTTTTAACTACTGCTACTTCACTCGTTGCTCGGCAACGCTGTGCGACAAAGCGCTCCGCAGGCCGAGGTGTATCCCTTCATCCCATTGGATTCACAGCCTATATTCAATAGGTATCGCTCCCCTCTCATTATATTATTTAATTTAACTTCACCTACAGCTTGTCTATTACAATTGGAAATTGGTATTAGTTATCTGAGTATTTTTAATCAAGCATTATATTTCTGGTGGCGCTAGGTAGTCTAACCGTCAAGCCGTCTATCTTATCTGTGACAATTATCTGGCATCCCAGTCTAGAAGTTGGTGCTAGGCCAAAGGCTAGGTCCAGCATATCTTCCTCTGCATCTGATGCTGGTGGTAGCTTGGCGAAAAATTCCTGCTCAACTATAACATGACAAGTTGAGCAAGCCAGGGCTCCGTCGCAGGCTCCTTCAATGTCTATGTCATATTTGCGAGCCACCTCTAGAAGCGAAAGTCCGATTTTTGCTTCTACTTCTATTGTTTTTCCATCTTTGTCTATGAATTTAATTAACGGCATTTGTTGGATTTTCCCTACTTGAATTAGCGAGAGGCTACAAAAATAAGGTGTAAATGTCAATCAATTAGATGTAATACTTAATGTAAGTAGATCGCGCAAAAAGATATATGGATTAGAATCAGAACTCATGCTGATGGAAGGAAAAGTAGGTAATTTATGTGTTTGAACGGAATAAGTTAGATTTTTATCATCCAAAATTATTGCGATCCTATATGCCTTGGCAATCGAGTGCGCGAAATATCTTATAATCTGCACCATATCAGCTAGTTGTAGCAAAGAGCCCGTTCTCATAAGAATGTTGCTGACCTCATCCTGCATCTTATCCATATGACTGAAATGTATGGTCTTGCTCGCTTTATCAGAGTAGTGTTCTAGACAGTTGATCCCAATTTTGCAAAGCTCATGAACAAGCTCAGAGCGAATGTTGTAGGCAAAATCGTTTATCAATAGGTTATTTATATTGCCTATTGGCATGTCGTTATCTATGTGAACAGTACGGAATGTCTCGGTGGTAGTAGCAGGTCGGTTCACAAAGATACATCGAAAGAGGAGTAAGGCCTCCCCCGCTTCTGCTTTAATTTTTGATTGATTAGCTTCAATGCCCTCCCCCCCATGATGAGTCATTGCCGCTTTTAGCATCCTCCTGGGGCAGCCGTCATAAGCCAAATCACAGATTACATTCCTAACGGCAATATGAGTGAATGGATCGAGGAATGATGTGGTGAAATCTGGTATAAGTTGCGATCTCAACTGGGTGGCGTTCAAATCCTCCGTCCGGGCGGAGCAATCACTGCGAACCGATATCTGTGATATTATTCCGTCCGGATTTGTATAAAAATATCTAGTAAAATCCGTCTCTCTGTTCATATTCCTTGCGAAAAATATAGCGTATTTAAAATGCTACCCACTATAGTAGGCTAACTTATTTACCATTTATACCAGTACCAATTTTTCACCTATTTAACTTCTTCGCTATCATGAGTGGCGAAAGCTTCTTCCCATGTACCTTGAGTAGCGGCCTTCGAATACTCTGTGACCCTGTTTTCAAAGAAGTTAGTGAATTCTGGTGCATTTAAAATTTCATCCATCCATGGTAATGGATTGCGCTCAATATTATATATTTTATTTAGGCCAAGCTGAGTTAATCTTCTATCGGCAATGAACCTAATGTATTGTTTAATTTCGAAGGCAGTCATCCCTTCAATGTCTCCAGCAAGCTCAAATGCCAAGTCGATGAATGCATCCTCATGCAAAACTATTGTTTTACAAGCCTCATATAATTCATTTCTGAGCTCTTCCGTCCATACTTCTGGATTTTCGTGTAGGAACGTTAGGAATAATTTGATGATTGAGTCTGTATGCAAAGTCTCATCTCTAACGGACCAGGCTATTATCTGCCCCATTCCTTTCATCTTACCAAATCTTTGGAAATTCATAAGCATGGCGAATGAAGCAAATAACTGTAGCCCCTCAGTGAACGCTCCATATATAGCCATAGTTTTAGCTATATTAAATTTTGAGTCTACATTAAGATCCTGGGTATACTCATATTTGTCTTTCATTTCTTTATACTGCATGAACGCCTTATACTCTACCTCTGGCATTCCGACCGTATCAAGTAGATGAGAATATGCATCAATATGAATTGTTTCCACATTGGCAAAGGCAGTAAGCATCATGCGTACTTCAACCGGTTTAAATATCTTGAAGTAGTGATTTGTGTAGCAATTGCAGACATCGATATCTGCTTGAGTGAAGAAACGGAATATCTGAGTGAGAAGGTTTTTTTCACTGGGGGTGATGTTTTGCTTCCAATCCTTCACGTCATCGGCCAGTGGTACCTCTCTAGGCAGCCAGTGGATCATTTGTTGGATCAACCACGCATCATAGGCCCATGGATAAAAGAATGGCTTATAAAATGGATCTGCGCTCAATAATGACATCTATTTAACTACTCTCTCTACTATTACTGTGATAACGGGGGCAATTTATTTCTTTGACTGCACTTGTATATAAAAAATGGGGAATTGGTGTGGTATGCAAAATTTTGTGGTGATGCTAATATATTTTTTTTCCTCTGTCCACATTCTCTCCTTTATCAAGCTTGATTATTTTTGAGAGTTTGTATAAAAATATGTAGCTGACTACTCACTATGTCTATAAATCAACGAAAATCGCAAAAAGCCTGTTACGCCTCTATTGTAGCACCTATAGATTGAATATGACTTAGTAGCTCACTCGTACCATGACCACTTGGCTCATTCGCATCAGCGTTGGATGGAGTAGTAAAATCGAGCATAAGTTGCATTATACTCTTATCTAGTGTTTCATAAATCAGACCACAGAAGGCCACTGTTATATAACAGTGATACCGGCATAGCTCCAAAGATGCTTACTCATTTGGTGCAGGCCGGTAGAGCTCCATCGCACTCTTCCCTGACTACGGCCCTCGTGATTGCACCATACCTGCTCCCTGCAAAATCACAAATACATCAGATGGTGCATACATTTCAACAAAACCCCATATATCCCTCACTAAACAGTATCGCAATTCCCCGCCCAAAGTGCCGCTTAAGGCGCTGACGACATACTTATTTATTATTTTATTATCCATTTGTTTTGTTTTTTCTATTAACACACGAGATAATAATTGTGCAAATCAAACACAAACGTCCATGGCGCGACGACAAGATTAGATATCAAAAGACTATAGAATTGGGGGGAAGTTGAACTTATAGATGACATTACATGAGACTCATATCATTTTCCAATGCAAAATGTACTGAAAATCTCATCTAATACTTCGTCCAACTCTATCTTGCCAGTGATGATTTCTAAATTATTAGCGGCAAAGCGCAGATCTTGAGCTGATAGTTCAAGGGGTTTATGATAGATATCAATATGTTGCAATTGAGTTAAACATTCGCGTAATCTTTGTTTCTGGCGAAGTTTCGTGATCATTGGTTCACCTGAAACCCGATACCTATCGGAGATTTTATCTCTTATAACTTCCAAGAGCTCATTGATATTCGTCCCATCTCTCGCTGATATTGCGATAATTCTATAATCTAGATTATCTTTGCTATTATTACCATTGGCATTTCCATTACTATCGATTCTATCATGCTCATGCATTATAATCATTTTTTCTAGCTTCCGAGTATTTTCATCTAATATCTGTCTTTTTATATCTGGTAACATATCAATTTTATTTAAGATAATAATCTTGGGATTTGCACCTTCAATCAACCTAATCGATTCTTGAATAGAAAGTTTAAGCCGTTCCAAGAAAGAATTGTGAATATTGCTATCATCAGCATCGCAGCTAGAGCTGTCGAGCATTGATTCGAAAGTTGATCCATTGAATGGAATACCGAAAAGATCGCCAGTGTCATGAATACCCAGGCTACCTATTTCAGATAAATCAACTAAAATCATGGCAATATCAGCATGATCACCAACACGTCTTGCTCTTCTAACTCCCTCCATCTCTATGACGTTTGTGCTCTCTCTTATTCCCGCTGTATCATAGAGTACAACCGCATAACCACCCATTTGCATGCGGGTTTGGAGGACATCTCTTGTCGTGCCAGCTGTGTCCGAGACAATAGCAATATCTTGTCGAGATAGCGTATTAATCAAGCTCGACTTGCCAGAGTTTGGTTTCCCGATAATACCAATATTGATGCCGTGGGTAATCGCATCGCTATATTCGCTAGCTTTGAGATGATCTGAGATTTCCATTTCTATTACCTTGATCCCCTCTTCAGCCTTTGCTAAGGCTTCTTCGGGAATATCATCTTCGGGGAAATCTATATAAGCTTCAATCTGAGCCATGATATTAATAAGTTTTTGTCGCCAACCGTCATATAATTTTTGTAACTGACCCGAGAGTTGTTGAATAGCAACTTTCCTTTGCATTGATGTTTCGGCTTCTAACAGATCGGCCAAAGCTTCGACCTTTGTTAGATCCATTTTGCCATTCTCAAAAGCTAAGCGCGTAAACTCTCCTGGTTCTGCCGGTTTGAGATTTGGGAGTAAGCTAAGCTCTGATAGTATATCCTGTACTACCGCAATACTCCCATGAGTATGCATTTCAACTATGTCTTGACCTGTAAAGCTATTAGGGGCTGGAAAATATGTGACCAGAGCATCGTCCAGCATCTCTAGAGTGGACGGGCTTATGAGGGCTAGATGATAGAGATGGCGAGGTATTGTCTTATTAAGTTCCTCGGTAAAACCAAAAGCCGTAAGGGTTGTGAACGCTAGGGGGCCGCTTATCCTGATTACAGCTATACCAGCCTTACCCATATGGGTTGAGAGAGCAAAGATTGTCGGCAGCTGATGTTGCCTATAAGCCTTTGGATCAACTTGCGCACGGTGAGAGGATGGCGGTAGTTTTGCTGCGGATTTACTGCTCATGCTTAACTTATTTCAGATTATTTTAGTAGCTATATACAATATATTAGTAATTTAAGTTATTGTCTGTATAAGGAAAGATAATCTGATGCTTATGATCATAAAATTCTGGTTATTAAATCGACTCGCTATATAGCTTTTTGAATAAGTGACTAGAAAATACATTCTAGATTCATCTCATGATGATTATCTTTTGATGTGCAAAAATATATAAATATTTTGTTATTGACAACTGAGGATCAACTTTGGAAATCTTGATACAAGGCTTCCAGTCAATTTGATAAGGATTTAAACAGGTGCTGCGTTAAGGAAGTTGAGTATCTTAAAAAAACCGATCTTTATTGCTTAAGCGATATAGCTCTAGGGGGCTGTATGATGATGACCGTGCCTTACTAAGAAACCATTTGTGCTGGCTAGTTGGTAGATATCACGATGTCGCAAATGCAGAAAAAACTATTTTAGATTTAATGTTGCAATCCTTTATTGATTGTGTGAGAGATTAAGTATGGGATAGCAAGGATCTTGCATGATTTGCAAATATTAGATGATATGTACAACAGCGCGCCCATCGCAAAGATGGGATTTGAGAAGGAGCAGTGTGGCTATAGAATAAACGCTGCGATCATCTATATGTGCTGCTGTATTGTTTTTTTGGAGATTTATACTTATAAAAGAATGTCAGCTGATGATGACGTCGTCTATGCCTTCCTCGGAAAATCGCTAAAAATTGCTTTTACCTCCATAGAAAAAGATGCTAACAGAGTTTATAATTTGTCTAAATTTGTGAGAAAATTCAAGAAATTATCTTATGCTAGAATTAATGCTGAGATAGAACAACAAGTTGATGAGAAGGAAGTCATCAACAAGAATGAAGAGTGTTATCAGTTATCTAGATAGGTTTTTAGCAAGTTTTGTAAGACTGCTTAAGAAAGCCTGCTATGAATAACCCTCATCTCTGGTATTATCAATCGTTTTCGCCTAAATACTTTTCTTTTTTATTAGCCTCACCTTCATGTTCTTCACCAAATGGCCTCTCCTTAAGCATCTTAGTGATGTTTGG